>JAYVJQ010000208.1:0-5018 GCA_043769055.1 Allobrachymonas sp. | reverse complement strand
CTTCCTGGCGCGCGGCGCGTTCGAGCTCCAGCAGTGTCCAGCGCTGATGCCCTTGCGGTGGGCTTGAGCATGCCAGTGCGGTGACCTGCGCCTGCGCATCGGTGGCGTATTCACAGGGTCGCCCCGAGCGAGCCACGTCAAATATAGCCAACTCCAAGCCACCCTGCAAATAAGCCGATCGGGTGCGCCAAAGGGCGGTGCGTCCTATTCCCAGTACCGCCATGATTTGAGCCTCGGCAATGCCTTGGTCTAGGCAGAACAGTACATGAGCCCGGTTGACTTCTCGCGCCGTGTGCACACCCTTCTTGCGCATCTCGTTGACGAGCAGACGATCTTCATGCTTTAAACGTAGTTTGGTCTGACGCATGATAAAACTCCTTGATGCTAATAATTGATATCAGGGAGTTTAACTATGTTTCGTTACTTATGTGCTATTGTAGTAGTGCGTCCTTAACTCAGTGGGCAGCGCAAGGCACTCCAAACATTTGCTATTGCCAATTTGCATACGCGGTCTTGTCCGAACGGTCGGGACGTTGCCTTCCACTCGGTTACAAGCGGGTTCGACTCCCTCTGGCGACCCCAATTTCCCCGCGTTTAGCTCAGCCTGGATAGAGCACCGATCTTCTACATCGTCTGTCGGGAGTTCGAATCTCTCAACGCGGACCACACAGCAACCAACCCCACTAAAGGAGGCGCATCATGCGCAAAGCACAAACCGTGCGTCTCGTCGCACTCAAACCGAGAAATTCCGTATTTCGCGCCATGCGCGCCCTGGGCAAGCGCACAACTAAACACGAAGCCACGCGCCGGCAAAGCGATCGTAATCGCACAGATCTCGCGCAGCGCGTGCGTGAGCTTGGCGAGTGGTAAAGAAATGTTCGCATAGCTCAATGGCAGAGCACCCGCCCGATAAGCGGGAGACAGTGGTTCGATACCACTTGTGGATACCAATAGGGTGCTTGTAGCTTAGAGGCTAAAGCCCTTGGATGTGACCCAAGTAGACGTGGGTTCGAATCCCGTCAAGCACCCCAAACAACCCCTTGCGGGTATAGCTCAGCAGGTCAGAGCATCCGGCTTTTAACCGGAATGTCCGGCGTTCGAATCGCCGTGCCCGCACCAACTTCATATCGGAGAACATCATGAAACCCCATGTCCTGCAACTGGACATCCAGGGCACGCCGCAAGCTTGGATCACGCCAGAGCAGGCTGTGCTGCATTACGCAACGGGCACAGTGGCTTGGGAAGATGGCCACGAGCCGCTGATGATCATGCGTGGCGGCATCAACGTTGCCACTGGCCGGCAGTCGATCTTGAGTGTCAGCCCGATCATCGCCTTGTCTGGCCAAGCCGCGACTAACTTGTTTGACGTGGTGCCAACCGTCACTAAGCCCAAGCTCTTGAGGCGCGATCGTTTCACCTGCGCTTACTGCGGTGAAGCTCACCGCGAGAGTGATTTGCAAGTGGAGCACATCCTGCCTGAGAGCAGGGGAGGCGGCTACACCTGGATGAACCTCGTCATTGCTGACCGTTGGTGCAACGCCAAGAAGGCCAACCGAACGCCGGAAGAAGCCAGCATGCCGCTTTTGTTTTTGCCCTACGTGCCCAATCGCTTCGAGGATTTTTTGCTAGCCGGCAGAAATATCCGTGCTGATGTGCATGAATGGCTCGCTGCTCGCTTGCCAAAGCACTCGCGGCTGTGCTGACTAAATCTAAGGCTTCAATGATGCCCCGGTGGATAACTCTGCCGGGGCTTTTTTGTTGCTCGCTGAATTCGTTGCAGTTGACTGTCGTTATTCTGAGGATCGTCATCTCGCAGTATTGCGCTTCGCGGTGCAATGGTATCGTAGGGGCTCTCAACGGCTCAGCGTGAAGGTGCGCGTTTTTGAACACTCAAACAAAAAAATCTGGATGGACCCTGCGTCGCTGCCTTAAATGGGCGCTGTGTGGAATGCTTGCGTTGCTGTTTGGCCTGCCGCCGTTGCTGTATGTCGCGTTCATCAGTATTCAAGAAGCCAGCGAACGCGAGTGGCTGGGCAAGGCGCCCACACACGCCTCCATCGATGTGCGCTCGCGTGAGCCGCATCCGGTGGCCCTGCTGGATGTGGGCTTCGATTCGCTCGCCGCGCGCATGCGCCTGATCGATGAGGCCAAACAGTCCATTGAGCTTGAGTTTTTCATCTACGAGATTGATACCGCCAGCCGGCTGGTAACGCAGGCCCTCGCCCGCAAGGCGCGCGATGGTGTCAAGGTGCGGCTGCTGGTGGACTTTGCGTTGCCAGTCTTCAAGCTCGCGCCCCACTATGCCACCGAGCTACAAGCCGCAGGCGTGGAAGTGCGCTACTACAACACCGCTGGTTTGGCGCGCTTCTTCGCGGCAAACCACCGCACCCACCGCAAGCTGCTGGTGGTCGACCGCAAAGCCGGCGTGATTGGCGGGCGCAACATCGCCAACGACTACTTTGACATTTCGACCCACTACAACTTTTTAGACAGCGACTTACTCATTCGCGGCCCCGTGGTCGCGGCCATTGCCGATAGCTTCGATCTGTATTGGATCTCCGACTGGGTCACCAAGCCGCAAGATATAGCAGCCAACGCCCAGGCGCCCAACCAACCGGCCTTGCTCGGCTCGCCCAACGCCACCGAATTAGCATTGGCCAGCGAACTGGCGCGACACCCGCCGCAACACACCCAGAGCACCTGCAACGACATCCACTTCGTCACCGATTACCCCGGCTCCGGCGTGGAGCGGCGCAAGGTCTACCCAGAAATCATCCGCCTCGCGCAAGAGGCCAAGCAGCAGATCCTGATCGAAAGCCCCTACCTCGTGCTGCGTGACGACGGGACTGCTGCTTTAAAAGCGCTTACAGAGCGTGGCGTGAAGCTCCAGTTCTTAACCAACAGCCTGTACTCCACCGATGCCTTCTACACCGTGGCCAGCCTAGCCCGTGGGCTCGATCAGTTGCAGCTGCCAAAATTAGAAGTGTGGGCCTACGGTGGCGCGCCACTGGCGGGCGCGGCGCGGCCAACGGCTTCGGCGCGCTGGGGCGTACACGCCAAGCGCGCCGTGTTTGACGACCACACCATCGCGGTGGGCACCTACAACATCGACCCGCGCTCAGCCAACCTCAATTCGGAGCTGATGGTCGTTTGCCGAAACAACCCCGCGCTCGCCGCCAGCCTGCAAGCCAGCATCCGCGCCCGCATGGCGCAATCTCGCGCTGTGGTGGGCACATCAAAGCCAGGTGGATTGGAGGCGCTGGTCGAGGGCGCGGACAGCAGCGCCCTGCTCAAGATGCGCGCCATCACCCCCTTCACGCATTTGCTTGATGTTCTGCTCTGAAGCGCAACGCCAAGCCTTGCTCCACGCCCGCCTACGGCTCGGAAGTGAGCTATTCACTATCATTTCAATAGCACTTTGCGCAGTATTGATGCCGGCTACAGCGCGATTTTGCTTAAAAAATTGGCCAGTCAAGCGCCTTAACAACGCCTAACGCTTGCCCAGTAGCTCGGAATGGCCAATTTTGTTTCGTGGGGCGGCTTGCTTGTTTGGCGGCGAAAACTCAGCAAACCCATCGACTGCAACCCAATCGCCTAGCGCGTACATACGCCGATCGCGCAGCGACCCCACACCCTCTTGCCACGCGAGAAGCATGCGTTTTCCCACGTCCCTGAACGCATCATTCGTGGCCATCGTTTCCCGTACCTGATGGCCAACGTCGGCGATGGCATCGCAAATGGCCTCGATCATGAATGATTGCTCTTTGACTCCGACGCCGAAAGTGACGTTGACGAATTTCTGCAAGTTCTTGCCTGGCTCCCATGTCTTCTTGCCCATGAAAGACAAGCCAGGCGGGTTGTCTTTGTACGCTGGGTATGCGCTGGTCGTGAGCATGTCGTATGCAGGGCACAACTGCACGTTGGCGTATGACGTGTATCGCAAGGCGAGGTTTTTGGAGTGACAATCCGCATTGCGCAGCGCATACGTTAGGAACAACATAGAGGCCAGTTGCCCAAATGTGGCGGCTCGCTCGGCGGCGGGAACATGGTCACGCACCGCCTTCGCAACGCGCTCCCAAGTGGTGTCGTATTTGGCTGAGGGGCGAAGCCCCATCAAACTGCAAAAGTCTTCCATGCCCCAAAGCGGCTGGCCGTTTGCATCCACGTCGAAGCGGTGGACCACCAGTGCATGCCCATCGTCTGAGACTTGCGTCGTGGCCGTAGGAATCACGCGGCTTGCGACCTGCATGCAAAAGTGCTCATTCAGCGCCACAAAGGGTAAATGGGAGTTCGAACCCTTGATGATGTGCTGGCGCGTGATCATGCTGGACTTCTTGTGGGGCTTGAATCCCTCGGCTGCCGTTGCTGGGCTTTCTTGCGCATCTAAAAACTTGGGAACCACCCCAGAAACGCCGCTGGTGGCGTGAGCTTTGACTAGCTCAGCGAAAGCGGCCTCCGAGTTGTCGCCGCGCAGTAAGTGCGCCAGCTCAATCGTTTGTACCGTGCGATCCAGTTGCGCTCCCGGCGTGGCCACTTGCAAGCGACCCACCATGTTGCGGCCAATGACGGACAACAACGCGATGCTGCTGCCAGTGATGTGAGGGCCGAACTGCTCCTGTAGCACTTGAAGCAAATACCCCTCGGGCAAGTTCATTTGCAGCACGGGCGGTAGTTGGTCGTCCCAGGTGTAGCTCTCAGTGCGTACCGGCATGGTCAGCGACACAAAGTCTTGCGGCTTGGCGTCTGGGTGGTAAGTCATGACACTCTTGAAGTCGCCTTGAGGCTCAAGCGTGGCCACCTCACGGCCCAAGACGGACACAGACAACTTCATTTGCCGCCCTTCAAGGTGGTCACTATTGCATGCGATGCTTCGTTACGCTCACGCCGCAGCGCGTCTAAGTTACCAGCTTGGTGTCGGGCAACGAATTCAATTTCAGCGCCCAGCACGGCCAGCACGTTCAAGAGCTTTCGAGCGCCAAACTCCGCAACTTGACCCCGCTCTAAGCGAGACAAAGATT
>JAYVJQ010000207.1:0-2722 GCA_043769055.1 Allobrachymonas sp. | reverse complement strand
TCAATCTCGGTGCTGCGAAACAAGCCGTGGTAGTTGTCGTGCTCGCAGCCTAGATCGAAAGTGCAGGCTGCGAGGGTGTCGTAATAGATGCCTGTCCACAAACCATCGACCGTGCGCGTGATCAAGAAGGGCCAATGTTTGTACAGCGGGTCACCCGATTTCGGATCGTAGCCAATCGAGTCTTGCCCCAAGCAGCGCAGCCTGCGGCCATGCAAATTAAGTGGCCCAGTTTTATCGCCCAGGCCAAAATAATGCTCGGCAGGATCGCGCTGGACGCAATGGCGCACAAGACCCGTGCGCTTTTCATGCAAATAAGCGCTGGTGCTGCGCTCACGCATCCACAGCTTGCCAGTTTGCGGGCATGACCATTCCAAGCGCAGCGCCCCCTTGTCATGTGCGAAGAGTTGCACACGCAGGTGCTGCGTTGCAATCGTATCTGCGCCTTGTTGAAGCGCGGGCCGCGTGAAGCCTTCAAGGCTAGCACGCTCGCGCCCCTGCACCGGTACATCGCGTCCTGGCGTAGGCGCAATCGCCCACGTGCGAGGCTCTAAAAATTCAGCGGCTCGCTGCCAAGTCACGCGGGCTATGGTGGACGAGAGAAAGGTTAAGCGCAACGCGCCCTGATTTTGTAGCGTGGCTTGCGCATCACCATTCGCAGCGCCGGCATGGAGTTGCCACGCCGAGCTTTTCAAAGGACTCATGAGCTCTTGTGCCCAGTCAACAGGCTGCGGCCTTCTGCATCAAACGCATGCAGATGCGCGGCATGGGCCGTGACGTGCAGCGCTGCGCCTGCTGGCAAGGCCGCACCGCCGACGATCAAAATGTCTATCTCGGTGCCGTCCGTCGCGTGGGCTTTGACGAGGCAGTTCGCACCCAGATATTCTGAGCGAGCCACTTTGAGCGCCAGCCCCTGACCCGGCTCACACACCTGCCAGTGCTCGGGTCGAATCCCTGCTTGATGCGTCTGCGGGGGAATCGCCGCTTGCAGCGCAGGAATTTGCTGGGCCAGCGCAACAGGCAAAAAGTTCATGCGTGGGCTGCCGATAAAGCCGGCGACAAATGCATTGTCTGGCCGCTCGTACAAAGTTTTGGGCGAGCCGATTTGCTCAATCTTGCCGGCGCGCAGCACCACAATGCGATCCGCCATGGTCATGGCCTCGACCTGATCATGCGTCACATAAATCATGGTCGCGCCCAAGCGCTGATGCAGCTCGCTCAATTCTGCTCGCATGCTCACGCGCAGCTCGGCATCTAGATTGGACAACGGCTCATCAAACAGAAAAATTTTCGGGTTGCGCACAATCGCGCGGCCTATCGCCACACGCTGACGTTGCCCGCCCGAGAGTTGGGTGGGGCGACGCTCTAGCAGCGTGTCAAGCTTGAGCAGGGCCGCTGCATCGCGCACTTTGCTCTCAATCTCAGCTTGCGGCGTTTTGATGTTTTCTAAACCAAAGGCCATGTTGGCATAGACGCTCATGTGCGGATACAGCGCATACGACTGGAATACCATCGCGCAGCCGCGATCTGCTGCGCCAATGTCATTGACGATTTCGCCATCAATTTCGATCTGCCCGCTCGTGGGGTGATCGAGTCCTGCGATCATGCGCAGCAAGGTGGATTTGCCGCAGCCCGAGGGCCCCACAAACACCACAAACTCGCCATGCGCCACCACCAAATCTACGCCGGAGATGACTTGTGTGGTGCCAAATTTTTTATCAATGTTTTTAAGTTCAAGTGTGGACATCAGGTTTGCCCTGTTAAATTTATTTCACGCCAGCGCTGGCAATACCCGTGGTGATGTAACGCTGCAAAAAGGCAAACACCAAGGTCACAGGCAGCAACGTAATCACCGTCATGGCCAGCAAATAATGCCATTGGGTATTGAGCTCACCTTGGAAGGAGTTGAGTGCCAGTTGCAAGGTGAAGAATTCGTTTTTCGACAGCACGATCAGTGGCAGCAGAAAATCATTCCAGCGCCACATCACCGAGAAAATAGCCAGCACCGCCAGCGCGGGCGCTGACAGCGGCAAGATGATGCGCCAGTAAATCCGCCATTCACTGGCGTGATCCATGCGCGCGGCTTCTAGCAATTCATCGGGAATCGTGAGCATGTATTGCCGTAGCAAAAATACGCCCGTGGGCGTGGCAATCGCAGGCAAGATCACACCCCACAAACTGTTGAGCAGACCCACAGAGTTGATCACCAAAAACACGGGCACGAGAATGATGGTGGGCGGGATCATGAGCGTGGCGATGATCAGCAGAAACACCGTTTTCTGACCACGAAAATTGTATTTGGACAGCGCAAAGGCCGCCATCGAGTTGACCAGCAGCGTAAGCAGCGTGGCTACCACAGTGATGAACACGCTGTTCCACAAGTATTTACCGAAGGTGAATTTGCCAAATAAATCGCCGTAATTGCTCCAAGCAAATTTCACTTCATCCACACTCTGGCGCTGATTGATGTTGACCTTGATGGGTACATCAGGCGTTGCAGGATCGACCATGTTGGCGATGATGCCGATGCGGCTGACTTGCGCCAGCTCGCGCACTTGACCGTTATCAAGCGTAACCTTGTAAAGCGGCAAAGGCGCAGCATGCCCTTGCACCGCCACTGTTTTTTGTGTGTAAGGCCAAAAAGTTGGCGGGAACTGCGTGATGGCAGATTCCGTTTTGAACGACGACATCACCAGCCACAGCACGGGTGCAAACATGGTGAACA
>JAYVJQ010000206.1:0-7358 GCA_043769055.1 Allobrachymonas sp. | reverse complement strand
GTGAAAACCGAGACCGTGGCAAACACCACGGTGGCCGCTGTCAAAGCTGAAATTACGGGCAAGAAATGAGCACGCTACTCAGTTCAGAAGACGGCACCGCGCAATCGCGCAGCAGCTTCGGCGCCTCCCTGCTCTCGCTCTTTGCCAGCAGCTCCACCCTTATCTGCTGCGCCCTGCCCGCGCTGCTCGTGGCGCTGGGCGCAGGCGCGGCGCTCTCAGGGCTGGTGGGCGCATTCCCGCAAATCGTGTGGCTCTCAGAGCATAAGGTCAGCCTCTTCATCTTCGCCGGCCTCATGCTGGCGGCCAGTGGCGGGCTGCAATGGATCAACCGCAATGCGCCCTGCCCGGTTGATCCGGCGCTGCGAAATGCTTGCCTGCGAACACGCAAAGTCTCGCTTCGGGTCTATTGGGTGAGCGTTGGGATTTATTTGCTGGGCGGGTTCTTTGCGTTTGTATTGCCTTGGTTGAGCGCCTAGGCGCGACCTGAGACGAGGCAACGCAGAAATCACAGAAAGTACGCAGAAGACACAGAAAAATTCAGTGGAGGGTTTCTGTGTCTTCTGCGGTGTTTCTGTGTTTTCTGTGTTCCTCTTTATGCTCTCAAGCCCGGTTAAAGTAGCGCATGACCAAAACCATTCGCTACACCCTGATCTCGCTGCGTGATTTGTTCGTTTCGTTTGGGCCTTTCATTGCTTTGGGCGTGCTGCTGCTCGGCACAGCGTATTGGTGGCTCAACCCCAATCCACCCAAGATAGTCACGCTTGCCACTGGCCCGGCCCAAAGTGCCTACGACGAGTTGGGCAAGAAATACGTGGCCTACCTCAAGACCAATGACATCACTGTCAAAGTTGTGCAAACCGAAGGCTCTTCGGCCAATCTCAAACTGCTGCGCGATGGCTTGGTCGATGTTGGTTTTGTGCAAGGTGGCACCAACGAGTTGAGCGAAAACGATCAAGACAATTTAGCTACTTTAGGAAGCCTCTTTTTGGAGCCCATTTGGCTTTTTTACCGCGAAGAAGCGGCAGCAAAATTGCTGACCACACCGAATACTGTTGCTGGCGGAAAATCAAAAAGCACACCGACCTCCACGCCCACGCTGAGCGCTATTACCCAGTTGCCCGGTTGGCGGCTCAACGTAGGCATCGAAGGCTCGGGTGTGCCCAAGCTCATGACGCGCCTGCTCGAGAGCAACCGCATCGAGCCCAAAGACATCAAGCTTTCCACACTCGATCAAACGCCTGCTGCCATGGCTTTGCTCAACAATGAAATCGATGCCTTGGTTTTCGCTTCTGCGCCCGAATCACTCATGGTGCAAATGCTGCTGCAAACGCCGGGCATCAAGCTGATGGATTTGCAGCAAAGCGAAGCGTATTCGCGTCGCTTTAACTTTCTCTCTCCTGCGCTTCTGCCGCGCGGCGTCGTCGATCTCGCTTTAGACAATCCCCGGCAAGATGTGCGCCTCGTCGGCCCCACCGCTTCGCTGATCACACGCAACACCACGCATCCCGCGCTCTTGCAGCTGTTTACCAGCGCCTCACATCAAATCCATGGCGCACCCGGCTGGTTTGCCAAATCCAAGCAATACCCCAATGCCCAGCGCGATGAACTGCCGATGGCGCAAGAGGCGGAGCGCTATTTGAAGAATGGCCCGCCACTCTTGCAGCGCTATTTGCCTTTCTGGATGGCGAATTTGATCGAGCGCATGTGGGTCGCGCTCTCCGTCATCATCGTCGTGCTGCTGCCGCTCTCGCGCATCTTGCCGCCGCTCTACACCTTCCGTGTGCGCTCACGAATTTTCAAATGGTATGCCCAGTTGCGTAACATTGAAGACCGCGACTCACCCGATCCGCAAGTCCGCACCCAACTCATCGATGAGATCAATGCACTTGATGGTATGGTAGAAAAAATCAAAATTCCGCTCTCGCATGCCGATGAGCTTTACGCTTTGCGCAGCAATATTCATCTGGTGCGCAAAAAATTGCTGCGCTGATCTCGCTTTCACTGAAGCTTCAAGCCAAGCTCAAGCCAAAAGAGGCGCGGGATCGCTCACCGAAGTATCGGCGTCTGGTGCCACCACACAGACCTGCACAGCTTCCTGCAGCTTCTTGATATCGGAGAGCAACCCATCAGCCTGAACATCAGGCATGCCAATGCTCTGCAAACCCGCTTTGAGCACAGGGGCGAGCTGAGCAACCAGCGCCGTATGCTCAGCTTTGCGCGGTGCAGCGCGGCGCAGCGAGACGCTCCAGAGCAAGCCGGCGAGCGCCTGCGTGTAGCGCTCTACATCGCCAGTATCTTGGGGAAACAGTTGCGCCTTGGCTAACACCTGCGCCCAAGGCCCCATGAGGAATTGCTTCACCATAGGCGGCGCATCGCCTGCATCTTTTCGCCCTACAAGCTGAAAACCTAAGCGGCCAGCGAGCTGCTTGGCCGCTTGCATTTGCTCTAGCTCTTGGGCTTTGCGCTTGCCTTCTTGCGCGGCAGCTTCGTCTTGCCGCTGCCAAACGGTAGACAAGCTTGTGAATGCTTGCTCAAACACACGGCTGCTCGGCTGGCGCATCGCGGCAATCGCTTCGATGAGCTTGTCCACGGGCGTCATGAAGGCCACAAAACCTTCGGCCATTTCGCTGGCATAGCGCAGGCTGCGTTGCGTGACGAGTGTTAAGAACTTTTGTGCAGCGTGTTGATCGTCGGTGAGCAAACTGGGCTCATGATGGGCCAGCAAGAGCAGCGGCAGTTTTAAATCTTCCAAGGCTTCGCGCAGCGGCACGGGCACGCGCTCTAGGCTGGGTGATGTGGTGTTTTGATAGCTTTTGAGCAGCTCGGCAATTTGCACATCACTGGCTGGCTGCACGGGCGCTTTTTCTTGCGCAGGCTTCATTTGTGCATCAGCCTGCGCCTGTGCCACCGCCTGCCAAGCATCCATACTCTCATCCATCGAAGGCATGGGCAGGCCGCGTTCGCGGATTTGCGCCATGAGCTGCTCGGCAAGATCCAAATCTTTCAAAAGCGCATCCATCGGGCTGCTGCTCAAAGCAAGCGCCAGCGCATCGCCCTGTTCTGCTTGCAGCCCTAGATGCTTGCGCAAGCGCAGCACCGTGCGGCTGGCTTGCTCAGCGAGTTGCTGGGTTTGCGTGTCTAGCCCGGTTTCTTCATCAAGCGCAGCCGCATCGGGCTGGGTCTGCACAAAACCAAAGCTCACAGCCGCAAGCTCTGCAAAGCCATCGGCTTGCGCCATCGCGCTCGCATCGCGGCTGGCAGGATCTCGGAGCACGGCATGCAATTGCAAATACACCCAAGCCAGCTGCGAGCTTAGCGCGGGTAACAAATGATCAGCCCAAACTTTGCGAATATCGGGTGGGGCAGCGCTGCGGTTGATCAGCTCCAACAAAGCTTGCACATAGGCCATCGCGCCCAGCGGATTGCTTTTGCGGCATCCCGCAGATTGCACCAGCGCATCGAGTTGCGCTGATTCTTGTGCGCAGATGCGTAAATCCACCTGCGGCATGATGGCTGCCATTTTTGTGGGCGCGGGATAAGCCATCGCCATACGCAGCAGCGGCGTGTATTGCTTGGCCCAAGCCATGCGCTGAGCTTCCAGCGCGATGGCGGCTTCTTCCAGCATGGGCGCTGGATGCTCGCCTGCCAAGCTCACCAGAGTGCGATCCATGCTCTGCAGGGCACGGCTGACCAAATTCGTCATCACCTGCGGCGCAAGCTCTAAGCTCCAGGCCAAGGCTTGAAGCAAATTCTCAGGTACAGCATTGCTCTGCTCCACAGGGGCTGGAGCAGATGCTTGATTTTGCTGCAACACGAGTGCATCAAAATCTTCAGTGGACAGTGAGGGGAAAGGCGTATCCATGGAGGCTTCATTATTGCTGCAAACGCCCGCAATAACAGCATGCGCAGATAAAGCCACATCCAAAGGGCTTTAAGCTGAACTGGAGCGTTGTTTGCAAGCGCCAAACAGCAGCAGCAACAGATGCTTAAGGCAGCACCTTTTTGCCGCTAAACTGCATGTATGCGCAGCTTATTGCAACTCAGCCTGGATTTATTCACCGAGGTCTTGCTGCCTTCGAAAAATGAAGAAAATCGGCCTGTAGCCGGCAAAGAATATGCGCTGAATGCTACTGAAAAGATAGCTGACGCAGCGCTTTCCAAGGCGGCGCTTTTATCCACAACAGCCCCTGTGCCTCCACCTGCCGAGCCGCTCGCATCCATCCTGCGCCCCACACATTTTGCCCACCCCCGTGCCAACCGCGAAGCTCGGCTGCACACCCCATCAGGTCAACGCATTGGGCAAGGTGGTGGTGAATGTATCGTTGCCTATGAGCTGCGCCGCGCCAAGCGCAAGACGATTGGCTTTATGGTGGGCGCGGACGGTTTGGTCGTGAGCGCGCCGCGCTGGGTGCCGCTGTATGAGGTCGATAAAGCCCTGCAAGAAAAATCGGCGTGGATTGTGAACAAGCTGGCCGAGGCACAAGAGCGCCAACAAAAACAAACGCAGGCGCAGGTGCAATGGCAAGAAGGTGCGATCATTCCTTTTCTCGGCGAAAGCGTGATCATCGTGATCGATCCGCGCCAAGCTGATGGCGCGTCAACCGCCGCGCTGGGCATGGCGCAGTTGCACACGGATGCCACGACACTCCCCGGCGTGCCGCGCCTCACGCTCCATGTGGGCTTACCGCACGATGCCGCGCCAGAGCGCATTCGCGATTGCGTGCAAGCTTGGCTCATGCGCCAAGCCAAACGCATTTTCGAAGAACGTCTGAATCATTTCGCGCCGCAGCTTGGCGTGCGCTGGACGAAACTCTCGCTATCAAACGCCAGCAGCCGTTGGGGCAGCGCCGGCAGCGATGGCGCGATTCGCCTCAATTGGCGGCTCATTCATTTTCGCCAAAGCGTGATCGATTACGTCGTCGTGCATGAGCTGTCGCATCTACGCGTCATGGATCACAGCCCCCGCTTTTGGAGCACGGTTGAATCCATCATGCCGGATTACGCGCAGCGCAAAGGCATGCTCAAGGATGAAACTTTTCCCAAATGGTAGGCTTCAAATCAATACTATAAACTCCTAAAATCATAGCGCCTCACGCAATAAATACGCCGGCTAACTGCCTATTTCATTTGAAATTTGCCTTAATTCTTTAGATCACCACGAGACTAACCATGCTCCCCTTCGCCACCCGCCTCCAAAACGTTGAAACCTCCGCCATCCGCGAAATCTTTAAGCTGCTCGGCAAGCCGGGCATCATCAGCTTGGCGGGCGGTTTCCCTGATGCAAATTTGTTTGACATTGAAGGCATCCGCGAAGCCAGTGTGAAAGCATTGGCCGACAACCCCGGCGCCGTGCTGCAATATGGCGCCACCGAAGGCCACCAGCCGCTGCGCGAAGAGATTGCCAAATACATGGCCGGCAAAGGCGCGAAGGTCGAACCGACCGGTTTGATCACCACCACCGGCAGCCAACAAGCGCTGGATTTGATAGGGAAGACGATGATTTCCCCCGGCGATAAAGTGATCGTGGAAGCGCCCACATTCCTCGCCACGATTCAATGCTTTCGCCTCTACGGTGCAGATTTGGTCGGCGCGCCGATTGATGCCGATGGCGTGAAGGTCGATGTGCTGGAACAGCTCATCGTCGAACATAAGCCCAAGCTGATTTACCTCATCCCCAACTTCGGCAACCCCAGCGGCGCGATGCTGAGCTTAGAGCGGCGCAAGCGGATTCTGGCGCTCGCTGTGCAACACAAGGTGCTCGTGATTGAGGATGATCCGTATGGCGAGCTGTATTTCAAAGAAGAGCCACCGCCTTCCATGCTCTCGCTCTCAGACGACATTCCCGGCAGCCGCGATTGGCTGGCGTATTGCGGCTCGCTCTCCAAAGTGATGTCGCCCGGCCTGCGCGTGGGCTGGTTGATTGCGCATCCTTCGCTGCTGCAGAACGCCGTGATGTGCAAACAATTCGCCGATGCACACACCAGCAATCTGGCCCAAGCCACGGCTTATGAATACCTCAAAATGAATCGCATGGCTGGAGCGCTAGCAAAAGTGCGCCCCGCGTATGCCGAGCGAGCGCAAGCCTTGTGTGCGAACTTGAAAAAAGTCATGGGCGACGGCATCACATTCTCCGCTCCGCAAGGCGGCATGTTCGTTTGGGCGAGGCTGACAGCGCCGGGCGCGGATGCGAGAGAGTTTGCGAAGCAAGCTATTGAGCGCGGCGTGGCCTTCATTCCTGGCACGCCGTTCTTTGCCGTCAACCCCGATCACGCCACGCTTCGCTTTAGTTTTGCGACATCTAGCGTGGAGAAGATTGCAGAGGGTGTGGCGCGCTTGAAAGGATGAGCGCACAAGTCTGAATCCCTTCGCTTCACAAGCCAAACTTTTTCTGTCAACATTTCACCCGTGCAGCTCAATATCCACCCGCCCACACCGCTGGAATACTTCGCCACCTTGGTGGCCGATGATGATGCCTTCCCGCTCTTGGAAGCCGCCGCCAGCATCGCGCAAGATGAATATCCTGAGCTCGATGTGCAGCAAGTGCTCGGCGATGTGGATCAACTCGTTGCCCGCCTCAAGCGCCGCATTCCTCACGATGCCGCGGCCCTGCATCGCCTGCGCGCTATTCAACAGTTTTTCTACCGAGACATGAGCTTCTCGGGCAACGCCAACAATTATTACGAGCCTGATAATTCGTATTTGAACGCCGTGCTGCGCACGCGCAAAGGCATCCCGATCAGCATGGCCGTCATTTGGCTAGAGATCGCACAAGCCGTGGGCCTGAACGCGCGAGGCGTGAGCTTCCCCGGCCATTTCATGATCAAAGTGACGATGCCTCGCGGCCAAGTGGTGATTGATCCACTCAACGGCCAAAGCCTCTCGCGCGAAGAGCTCTCCGAGCGCCTTGAACCCTTCAAGCGCCGCAGCGGCTTGGTCGATGATTTCGATGTGCCGCTCGGCCTGTATTTGCAATCGGCCAAACCCCGTGACATCCTCGCGCGCATGCTGCGCAACCTCAAAGAAATCCACAAAACCCAAGAAGATTGGCCCAGATTCATAGCCGTCCAAAACCGCCTCATCACCCTTCTGCCCGACGCCTGGAGCGAATACCGAGACCGCGGCCTCGCATTGGCTGAGATGGAAGAAAAACTGGGGAGCAGCAGCGCCGCGATTCCAGATTTAGAGCTTTATCTGTCCAAAGCCGAAGACGCGCTGGATATTGATGCGATAGCGGAGCTGGTGGCGGGACTCAGGCAAGCTTGATCGTCGAATATATCGACTAGACACTTTGTAGTCGCTCGATTACAGTCGAATAATTGTGTAACCTCAAGCCCTTATGAGCAAAGCAGCATCTCTCA
>JAYVJQ010000205.1:0-5199 GCA_043769055.1 Allobrachymonas sp. | reverse complement strand
GAATGCCCTGCGTTTATACGCGGGGACGGAATTTACAGAAAGAATGTTGCACTAGCCAGGAAAATCCAGCCATTGCATGTCGTTTGTTGGCCAGTGTGTTGGCATCAACAGCAAATAAACTAAGAGCGACGAATAAAAAAATGCGTGCCATGCACACGATTAATCGCAGCCTGCAAGATGAGATACAAGGTCATACGTCTGGACTCGTCCCATTGCGCGATTCACTCATATAGTTCCATTTTTCATCGCTCATTTCGCTTAGTCGAGGTACATTCATGGCTGGAGAGTTTCCCAATGCCGATGTACCAACCGCCCCAATTCAAAGCCAAAGATTCTGCACATGCGCTGCGCATCATGCGCGAGCATCCGTTTGTATCGTTGATTTCTTGTGATGATGAGGGGCTGCCCTTCGTCTCGCATATTCCACTGCATTTAATCGAGCAAAATGGCACAGCACAGACGCTTCTGGGGCATGTGGCCAAACCCAATCCTCACTGGAAATATTTGGCCGCGCGGCCCCGTGCCGTAGTGACTTTTATGGGGCCGCAGGCCTATATGTCGCCCAAGGTGTATCCCGATTTGGCGCGCGTGCCTACTTGGAGTTACCTGGCCGTGCATGCCGTGGTGCAAGCGCGGCTGCTGCAGGGCAATGAGGCCAAGGATGCGCTGCTCAAACAACTGATTGCCGACCATGAGCCCAGCTACAAGCAGCAGTGGATTGATTTGGGCGAAGAGTATCAACACAAGATGCTGCAAGGCATTGTGGCGTTTGAGTTGAAGATCGAAACTTTGGAATGCAAGATCAAGATCAACCAGCACCGTCCGGAGGCGCATGCGGCGATGCATGCCATTTATGCGCAGGGCAGCACGCAAGAGCAGCAGTTGGCAGCGTGGATGCGCGATTTGGGGATGGTTTGAGGGCGATTGCGGGTCTGCTTGGCGAACTCAAGCCTGCCGCGCTACCATGCGCACATGAACTCTAATTTTTTGACCCTCGGTCTGCGCTCGCTGTGGCGCGATTTGCGTGCAGGCGAGCTGAGGCTTTTAATGGTGGCCGTGACTTTGGCTGTGGCGGCGCTCACGGCAGTGGGCTTTTTTGCAGATCGCATCAAGGGTGGCTTGGCCAGAGATGCGCGGGCCCTGATTGGCGGCGATGCCGTGGTGAGCAGCGACAAGCCCACGCCGCCTGAGATCATTGCGCGCGCGCAGGAGCTGGGCCTCAAACGTGTGGGCACGGTGGGCTTTCCAACCATGGCGCGCTCGCCTGATGAAGCAGGTGGCTCTTCAAAATTAGTGGCGCTCAAGGCAGTGGAGCTGGGCTACCCGCTGCGTGGCAGCTTGAAGATATCAGTAGCGCCCGATGCGCCAGAGCAGACCACGCGCCATGTGCCTGCCAAGGGCACGGTCTGGGTCGATGGCAATTTGCTCGATGCGCTGGGCATGAAGATGGGCGACAACTTGCTGCTGGGTGCAAGCCGCTTGCGCATTGAGCGCTTGATTATGGTGGAGCCTGATCGGGGCGCAGGCTTTATGAATTTTGCGCCGCGCGTGATGATCAACACGAGTGATTTAGAGGCTACAGGTTTGGTGCAGCCTGCCAGCCGCATGACCTACCGCATGGCGGTGGTCGCTGAGAATCAAGCAGCGGTCAAAGAGTTCTCAGACTGGGTGAGTGCCAGAGAAAAAGGCGGTGAGTTGCGCGGCTTGCGGCTGGAATCTTTAGAGGGCGGGCGGCCTGAGATGCGCTCCACCTTGGATCGTGCGGAGAAGTTTCTGAATCTCGTGGCACTGCTGGCGGCCTTGCTCAGCGCCGTGGCGGTGGCCATTGCCGCGCGCGGCTTTGCGGCGCGGCATTTGGATCAGTGCGCGATGCTGCGGGTGCTGGGCGTGTCGCAGCGCAGCATGGCCTTGGGCTATGTGTTGGAGTTTGCAATTGTGGGCTTGGTGGCCAGCGGCTTAGGCGTGCTGCTGGGCTTTGCGGTGCATTTTGGCTTTGTGCTGCTGTTGGCGGGTTTGGTGGAATCGAGCCTGCCAGCAGCGAGTATTTGGCCGGTGTTGTTTGGTTTGGGCATGGGGCTCACCTTGCTGTTTGCGTTTGGCTTGCCACCTGTGCTGCAACTGGCGCAAGTGCCGCCGTTGAGAGTAATTCGGCGTGATGTGGGCGGCTTGAAAGCGGCTTCGAGCGGCGTGCTGCTGCTGGGCATGGCGGGTTTTGCAGCGCTCTTGATGGCGGCCAGCCGCGATGTAAAGCTGGGCGGCATTGCGGTGGGTGGGTTTTTGGTGGCGGTATTGATCTTTGCGGGCCTCAGCTATTTAGCGGTAAAGCTGCTGCGCAAAAGTGTGAATGAAACCACGGCACCGCGCTGGCTGGTGCTGGCCACGCGGCAAATCTCGGCCCGGCCTGCTTATGCGGTGGTGCAGGTGAGTAGCTTGGCGGTGGGGTTGTTGGCACTGGTACTGCTCATTTTGCTGCGCACGGATTTGATTTCAAGCTGGCGTAAAGCCACACCGATTGATGCGCCAAACCGATTTGTGATCAATATCAGCCCGGAGCAAAGCACGGAGTTTGTGAAAAATATTGAAGCGCAGGGCATCAAGACATACGATTTCTTCCCCATGATTCGCGGGCGCTTGGTGGCCATCAACGGCAAAGCTACCACGCCAGAGCAGTTCACCGATGACCGCGCCAAACGTTTGGTGGATCGCGAGTTCAACCTCTCGCACGCGGCCAAACAGCCTGCACACAATGCAGTGGTGGCAGGCCAATGGAAGCCAGAAGAAAAAGATGCGATCAGCGTGGAAGAGGGCATTGCGCAGCAGCTCAGTTTGAAGCTGGGCGATTCGCTTACGTTTGATATTGGCGGCATTCAGGTCACCAGCAAAATCACCAGCTTGCGCAAGGTCGATTGGGGCAGTATGCGGGCGAATTTTTTTGTGATGTACCCAGTCAGCACCATGCCTGACGTGCCCGCCACCTACATGAGCGCCTTCAAAGCGCCCGAGGTCAAGGGCTTTGACAACGCGTTGGTGCGGCAATTCCCCAATGTCACCAATGTAGATATGAGCTTGACCATCAACCAAGTGCAGCGCGTGCTCGATCAAGTGATTCGCGCGGTGGAATTCTTGTTTGGTTTTACGCTGCTGGCTGGCTTAGTCGTTCTCTTTGCCGCCGTCACGGCCACGCGCGATGAGCGCACACGCGAGTTTGCCATCCTGCGCGCTGTGGGCGCACGCAGCAAGCTTCTGCGTCAAGTGCAGCGCGCTGAGCTGGCTGGCGTTGGCATGCTCGCAGGTGTGCTGGCCAGCATCGTGGCGCTTGCTGTGGGCTGGGCACTCGCCCGCTATGTTTTCGAGTTTGCTTGGAATCCAGTGGCTTGGGTCGTGCCCGCTGCTGGCATCTTAGGCGCAGTGCTCGCGCTAGTGGCCGGCTGGTGGGGCTTGCGTGCAGTGCTCAATACGCCGGTGGTCAATACGCTGCGACGGGCTGCGGAGTAAGGCGCAGGTGTTTCGTACTTGCTGATGAATTGAGCCTGAATCCGGCAGTTGGGTGCGTAGCGATCTCACCCACAAGGTGAGCGGACCGAGTGCAAAAAATCAATCACGTGAAGGCTTTGGATACGGAAATTAGCGGTCTACTGCTGGATTTAGGTTGAATCGCCATGCGTGATGGGGAATCGTTGAAACCCCCGCTGATTTTCAAAACTGTTTTGCAGCCAAGCTGAGCGCACAAGCATGCGCGCTGGCCCAAGCCCATTGGAAGTTGTAGCCCCCCAGCCAGCCTGTGACGTCCATCACCTCGCCGATGAAGTACAGGCCGGGTTGCTTGGCAGACTCCATGGTTTGGCTCGATAGCTCGCGGGTGTTCACGCCGCCTGCGGTGACTTCGGCTTTTTTATAGCCTTCGGTGCCGCTGGGGGTGAGCGGCCAGGCGCTTAAGGCTTCGGCGAGTTGGGCTAGGGCTTTGTCACTGGCCTCGTTGATGGGGCGTTGCCATTCTGGTTTTTGCGCCGCCCAAGCGTCGGCCAAGCGGCTGGGCACGAGGGCGGCCAGCTCGTTGGCAATCAGTTTGCGCGAGCTTTGTTTGGCTCGGGAGAGCAGGGCGGCAATATCAACGCTGGGCAGTAGGTTCATGCGAATGGGCGTGTTGCTCTGCCAGTAACTGGAGATTTGCAGCACGCCCGGGCCAGACAGGCCGCGATGGGTGAAAAGCACATCTTCATCAAACTGCATGCGGTTTTTTTTATCGCCTGTGGCAATTTGCATGGGCAGCGCAAGACCAGCCAATTGCGCAAACGGCAGCCAGGCTTGATCATCAAACGTGAGCGGCACAAGTGCGGGGCGCGTTTCGATCAAGCTGTGGCCGAATTGTTTGGCAATTCGGTAGCCAAAATCAGTGGCGCCGATTTTCGGAATGCTCAAACCACCCGTGGCGATAACCAAAGATTGGGAGTACACCGTGCCCCGATCAGTATCAATTTGATAGCACTCTACGCTGATTCCTTGCCGGCTACCAGCCGATTTTGCTTGTAAAAATCCCTCTGGAACAGCGCCAAACGCAACGCGCTGCACCGCACAAGGCTGCCAGCGCGCCACGCTGCCACCCGCTGCGCCCACATCGCATTCGCGCAACAGCATCGCAATCAAATCCTCCGCGCTGTGGTCGCAAAAGAGCTGCCCTTTGTGCTTTTCATGAAACGCAATGTCGTGCTTGTGCATCAGCGCCATGAAATCTTGCGGCGTGTAGCGCGAGAGCGCGCTGCGGCAAAAGCGCGGATTGTCTGAGATGAAATGCTTCTCGGGCGCGCGGACATCCAAATCACGGTTCGTGAAGTTCGCGCGACCTCCGCCGGAGATGCGTATTTTTTCGGCCACTTTTTCACTGTGGTCAATCAGCAAAACTTTGAGGCCACGCTGCGCAGCCACACCTGCGCAGAACAAGCCTGCTGCGCCTGCGCCAATGATTGCAGCATCAAAATGTTGAGTCAAATGGGTCTCCGGTTAGCGTGGCTTCTGCATTGAATACGGTGCAGTGAATTGCATACATTACCTAGATTTTATATTTCATACCGCGCCATATCGCCGGCAATGCCTAAGCTTGAATTGGCACTAGTACCTCGCCCCAGAAATATCGAAACTAAATGAAAACGATGGATTCACGCTCACACCTAGGCGCAAACCGCAGACATAGCTCGGCTATGG
>JAYVJQ010000204.1:0-2584 GCA_043769055.1 Allobrachymonas sp. | reverse complement strand
GCCGGTGCGGGCTGCGCCTTCGATGGCTTCAATCACGCGCTCGACCAGATCGTCGCTGACGGCGGCTTCAATCTTGACCTTGGGCAAGAAATCCACCACGTACTCCGCGCCGCGATACAGCTCGGTGTGGCCCTTTTGACGACCAAAGCCTTTGACTTCGGTCACGGTGATGCCTTGCACGCCCATGCCCGAGAGTGCTTCGCGCACTTCATCGAGCTTGAACGGTTTGATAATGGCGGTGACAAGTTTCATGTGTTCTCCTTGTTGTGTCGCTAAAAATTAGAAGTTGTATTTCAGGCCGAGAACTAGGCCACCCTTGCCGAGGAACTTGTCATTGACTGGGCTGACGTAATAATCCTTGTCGGCATTCGTGCCAATCAGTGCAGCACTGCCCACGAGGCCGTTACCGAGGTCTTTGGTCACGGTTAGTGAATAGTCGGTGTAAGACAATGGCATACCGTAGAACGCAGTTGCTTTACTGCTGACTCTCTGATAACCGAGGTGTGGAATTACGGTCCAGCCATCGCCTAAGTCAAACGTGCCGGACAAATCGATGTAGCCCGCACCTTTTGAGTTGATTGCGCCGAATAGCGTTTTACCAACAGAGTGTGAGTACTTGGCTGTGATTGGCCCCGTAGTGATGGCACCATAGAGTTCGGTCGTATTGGCGTTTGCGAAAACACCGCCGCCCAAAGTATTTTTAAGGCTGTTGCCAACGTATTGGTAAGCAAGCACGCCAACATCGTAACCAACGTCTTTGTTGATGCTGCCTTTGTAGCCGGCATACAAATCGAGTTCGACAGAGCCATCTACTGGAGCTGCGGCCAAGTTGTAATCTGTGATCCATTTGATGGACGAGGCCCAAGCGCCCGCATAGAGCCCACTTTTGTGCGCAAAATCCAAGCCGCCTTGAACTGCAGGCTTCAAGCGGCTCTGAGAAATGCCACGGTAACGGTAGTCTGTCACAACGCCCGCATTAAAGCTCAACGTGTAATCTGGCTCTGGTGCTTTGGCCTGCGCAAACGCGCCAGCGGCAACAAGCGACAAAACGGCGGCGAGAGGAGTGTGAGAGAGTTTCATGTTGATCCTTTGGAGAGAAATAAGAAAACGATACGCGTAGCCACGATGCACGGATCGTGCCAATTTGCGCATCATCAAGACTCAATTGGCTGTATGAGCAGGGTTGAAAGCGGGGTCAACATAGAAAGCAGCATTAAAATATGATTTAATATACAGTATGAACGGCTTATTTCCTCCACTCCATCGCCAATCGACTGCTGCCTGGTCATCCTCAGGGGATTTTCAAGTCAAGCACCAAAATAGGGACTAAATCAATGTCTAGCTTCGCTTTGGTGCATTCCCGGGCTTTGATGGGCTTGCGCGCGCTATCGGTGCAGGTCGAGGTACATTTGGCCAATGGCTTGCCCAGCTTGACCTTGGTGGGCTTGGCCGATACCGAGGTCAAGGAGGCACGCGAGCGGGTGCGCTCGGCGATTGCCAATTGCGGGCTCGAATTCCCCACCAATAAACGCATTACCGTGAATCTGGCCCCAGCGGATATTCCTAAAGATTCGGGCCGATTTGATTTGCCGATTGCTTTAGGTATTTTGGCTGCTAGTGGGCAAATTGATGGCGCTAAACTGACCGGGCACGAGTTTGCAGGTGAGCTGTCACTCTCGGGGCAACTCAGGCCCGTACACGGTGCATTGGCTATGGCCTTGGGTCTGGTCATGGAGCAACGCAGCCGCGATGCCAGCGCTGCGCAGGCGGGTTCAACGCAAATTCCCATCCTCGTGTTGCCCGAAGGCAGCGCAGAGGAAGCTTGTCTCGTACCTGAGGCGCGCGTGGTGCGCGTGGCGCATTTGTTGGATGTGGTGGCGCGTTTTGCGCCAACATCGACTGATAAAACTGCCGAGCCAGCCACAACCCCGTGGACAGAAATCAAAGCGCCCGAGCGCGCCCGAAGCAAGCCCGCCGCCGATATGCGCGAAGTCAAAGGCCAACAAGCGGCCAAGCGCGCATTGGAAATTGCGGCAGCTGGGGGCCACAGCGTGCTCATGGTCGGTGCACCAGGAACGGGCAAATCCATGCTGGCTCAGCGCTTTGCCGGCATTTTGCCGGAGATGAGCATGCAAGAAGCACTGGAATCGGCTGCGATTTTGAGCTTGGCGGGGCAATTCAAACCCACGCACTGGGGTCAACGCGCCATCCAAAGCCCGCACCATACGGCCAGCGCGGTGGCCTTGGTGGGCGGCGGCTCACCCCCGCGCCCCGGTGAAATCTCATTAGCCCACGAGGGAATTCTGTACCTTGATGAAATGCCAGAGTTTCCAAGAGCCAGTTTAGAGGCTTTGCGTGAGCCGCTGGAGAGCGGGCAAATCAGTATCTCGCGTGCAGCGCAGCGCACCACTTTCCCTGCGCGCTTTCAATTGATCGCGGCGATGAACCCGTGCCCCTGCGGCTATCTCGGCTCGCAAGTGCGCGCTTGCCGCTGCACGCCCGATCAGGTGGAGCGCTACCAAGGCAAGCTCTCTGGCCCGCTGCTTGATCGCATCGACATTCATGTGGAAGTGCCGGCGCTGCC
>JAYVJQ010000203.1:0-4917 GCA_043769055.1 Allobrachymonas sp. | reverse complement strand
GCTGGCGCGAGTTTTTTCACCACGTGTGGGAGCGCGCCCAGCAGTCCGACGATATTTTGAAAGACATGCGGCCTGCCAACTTGTGGCGCGGCGCTTATGCAACTACTCTGCCGCTAGACATTCGAGAAGGCCGCACAGGCGTGCCCTGCATCGACACCGCCGTACGCCAGCTCTACGCCACCGGCTATTTGCACAACCACGCCCGCATGTGGCTGGCCAGCTATTGCGTGCATCTGCGCAAAGTGCATTGGCGCGCGGGAGCTGATTGGCTGTATGCGCATTTGCTCGATGGCGATCTGGCCAGCAACCATCTTTCTTGGCAATGGGTAGCAGGCACTTTTTCTTCAAAGCCCTATCTTTTCAACGCTGCGAACGTGGCCAAATACGCGCCGCAAAACGCTTGGAAAGCATGGGCCAGCGCCAAGACAGCGGTGGACATGAGCTATGAGCAGCTTGATACGGTGGCGCGCGAGCAAGGCAATGTGGGGCCAGAGCCGGGTATGCATGCTGTAGTGCCAGAGCCTGCACTGCTGCGCCCTCATGATGAGGTATTTTTAAAGCTTTTTGAGCAGGTAGCCGGGGATAAATCTGGATTGTTTGCTACTGAATTAATAGCAAATCGATTGCAAACCACTCCATCTCTAGAACTCATCACGCCATGGGCACTCAGCGAGAAGAGCGCTGATTCGCCTGCATCGCTTCGCATCGGCTTGATCTTGAGCGATGCGCATCGCGCGCTGCCTTGGAGCGCGCGCCGCTGGCATTTTGTGCTCCAGCGCATGGCGCAAATCTGCGATGCGATTTGGATGGGCAGCAATGCAGATTGGGCACAACTCACAAGCCAGCCGCACTGGCCCGCGCGTGACCATGTACAAGCCACGGCCAGCTTGATGCCAGGCTATGCACAAACGCTCTCGCAAGTTGCCAGCTTACGTCCATCACCGAAACTCTTCATGCAGCCCAGCAGCTTTTGCGGATCGTTCAGCAAGTTTTATGAGCGAGCGCAGCGCGCGAAGCCCGATTTCAAAGCGCTCATCAGCCTGCCTCAGCAACAATCACTGCTATGAAAATCGACACCAACGCCCCTACTGCGCTCGCCACTTACCTAGGCTACGCTGGCTTGCTGCCCTTTGTGGCACTCGCGGCTTTGCTATGGATCGTGCAAGCCGATTTGGTGCAGTGGCTGGCGATGGCATTAGCCAGCTACGCGGCGCTGATTGCAAGCTTCCTCGGTGGCATTCATTGGGGATTGGCCGCGCTCTTGCCTGCTGAGCAGCGCAACGCACATTACGCTTGGGGTGTTGCGCCCAGTTTGATTGCATGGCTGGCCTTGCTCATGCCCGCTTATGCGGGCTTGCCGTTGCTGGGGCTGCTGCTGATCGTATGCGCTGCTGTGGATCGCAAAACTTATCCCAAGGTGGGCTGGCAGGCTTGGCTGAAACTACGCACGCAACTCAGTGCAGTGGCTGCGCTCGCCTGCTTTCTGGGCGCTGGCGCTGTGTAATTTCAGTGATGGAGCAATTGACTGGCTGTCATGACCGGGCGATGAATCGCCATCGAGCCATGCTGCCAACAAGCTTGGCTCGCGGCTGCAAACGCATCGCCCGAATGCGCAAGAAGCGCGCCGCACAGGCCCGCGAGCACATCGCCCGTTCCGGCAGTAGCTAGGCGCGCATCGCCTGTGGGGTTGATGCAAGGCGTTTGATCGGGCGTGGCGATGATGCTACCGCTGCCTTTCAAGATCACGGTGCAAGTAAAGATCTCTGCTAACTCTTGCGCTACTTTCAAACGATCAGCTTGCACCTGCGCTGTGCTGATGCCCAGCAAACGCGCGGCTTCTAGCGGGTGCGGCGTGAGGATGGTGGGCAGCGCTTTGGCTTGCCGAGCTTTGAGCAGGCTTTGCAGCGATGCATCCACGGCAATCGTGTTGAGCGCATCAGCATCGAGCACGAGCTGCGCGGCAGTGGAGAGCACGCGGGGCAAGGCAGCGCGCACAGCATCGCCGCCGCCACAGCCGCAGACCACAGTCATCTTCTTCGGATCGAGATCACTCAAATCGCGCAACATCAACTCAGGCTGCTGCGGATCAACCACCATGCCGCCGCCCAGCAGCGCCACGAACACGCGCCCTGCTCCCGCATGCAGCGCTGCACGCGCGGCAAGGAGTGCTGCGCCTTGCATACCTGCTGCGCCGCCAATCACGGCCACATCGCCGTAGCTGCCTTTGTGGCTGGCATGCAAGCGCGGTGCAGATTGCGCATCTTCCGCGCCGAGTAATAAGGCCGTGGGTGGTGTGCCATGGGCAATATCCAAGTCATCAAACCAGATCTCGCCACATGCATCGCGGCCCTGCGCGGTGAACAGGCCCGGCTTGAGCGTGAGCAGGCTTAACGTGTAGATCTTTGAAGAAAAATGGTAGTTTGCCGATATAGAATCTATATAGTTTGCTATTGAAATAATAGCATTTAATGCGCCGGTATCTGCATTCAATCCGCTGGGCAGATCCACGCACAGCACGGGCGCGTTACTCTCATGCATTCGTTGCAAGCACTCCAGCATCGCATCCTCAGGCGCGCGACTCGCACCCAAGCCCAGCAGCGCATCAACCGCCACATCCCAGCGCGCAGGCGGCGTATCGAGAAATTGCACACCCGCATCACGCGCCCTTTCCCAACTGGCGCGTGAATCTTCAGGGCAACTTACAGCATCGCCGAGCCAAGTCACCACCGGCTCACGCCCCCACATGCGCAAGTGCATCGCCGCCTCTAGCCCATCGCCCCCATTGTTGCCCGGCCCGCAGACCAGCCACACCACACGGGCATGCGGTGCAATCGCGCATACGAGGCGAGCAATCGAGAGGCCGGCGCGTTGCATCAAGGTGTGCGGTGCGAGTGCCTTGGCAGCTTGCATCTCAATCGCGCGGCTGGCTGCAGTGTCGAACAGCGGCAAGCGTTGGGAGAAATCGAGGTGGTGTAGGCTCATAGCGTGCTCTTCCCAGCCACTTGGCGGGCGCGTTCAATTTCTAAAGCATCCACAGCTCTGGAAAAATCTGCATACACCTGCTGCAAGCTTAAGCCCGGCGCAAGCAACGCAAAGCCTTCATCCTGCGCGTCGAGTGGCACATCCCCGCACAGCACAGCTTTGGCATGCTCATCGCTCACGGAGGGGCTGGCGAGTTTTGCCACGCGCAAGATATCAGCCAGCGATTTGCCGCTTTGCACAAAATGCCATAGATCAATGATGTCGCGGCTTCGGATGCGGCGCGAAATCGTATAGCTTTTCATCGCAAAAATCGCCTCCAGAGAAGCAATTTCAAACTGCGTTTTCGTCAGCTCGCGCGGCAATCGTGCATAGGTGCGAAAGTGATCGAAGGCCACATCTTGCGGGCAAAAGAGTTGCACCTTCACGCCATCAATCACCCAATCTTGCGCATACCAGCGCAAATCTTGACCTGAGTTGATGCGAAAGGTCGAAATACTCTCTGGCTTAGTGGCAAAAAAAACCGAATGCCCCTGCGCTTTCAGCTCATTCATCATGCGATCAATCACATACGGGCTCATGCGCTCTGCGGGAAGCCAAAAATCCAAATCTTCACTCAGGCGATGCGCCATTTGCAGCGCCATGGCTGTGCCGCCAATCAAAACGAAGTTTTCTAGCGCGCTTTGCTGTGCAAATAGCTCATAGACAGGGCGCGTTTTAGCGGCCAGAGCATCAAGATTAATTTGTACAGTCATGCTTCAAACCCAGCAGCGATATTGCGCAGCATGCGCTGCACAGTGGGCTCAAGGGTCTGCTGCTGCGCCACAGCCTGCAACCGCTCTAGGCCCCAATAACGCGCGGCTTCCAAAACATCTTCAAACAAGCCCCGCTCAAGAATCGCCGCCATCATGGCCTCCGCGCTCATCGCGGGGTTTGACCAGTTGTAGGGGAAGCTCAAGCTCAGCGGCTGCGCAGTGCGCAACTCCATCGTCAAACCGAGGGCTTGGCAAAGCTTAGCGAGCAAAGAAAAATCAGCATCTTGCCGATGCCTTAGGCGTGAGATCGTTTCCCGCGCCACGCCGGCGCGGCGAGCCAGCTCAGTATGTGTCCAGCCCAGCTCTTGACTGCGGCTGAAGATTTGGCTTTGAACGAGTGAGAGGCTGGTCATGGCGTGATTTTAAAGTCACACCATGAAAATGTCTAGCCTCAGCAACGACTTACAGGCGCTCGGCGGCTTCCAATGTGTTGACCAATAACATCGTAATCGTCATTGGCCCCACGCCACCCGGCACAGGCGTGATGTAGCTGGCCACTTGGCTTACGCCTCTAAAATCTACATCGCCGCAGAGCTTGCCTTCATCATTGCGGTTCATGCCCACGTCGATCACCACCGCGCCGGGCTTGACCATATCTTTCGTCACCACATTGCGTTTGCCCACGGCGGCGACGATCACATCGGCTTGCAGGGTCATAGCTTTGAGATCTTGGGTACCGCTGTGGCAGATGGAGACGGTAGCGTTTTGCTGCAAAAGCATGAGCGCCATCGGCTTGCCCACGATATTGCTGCGGCCAATGACGACGGCATGCTTGCCTTTGAGTGAGTAGCCAATCGACTCCAACATCTTCATGCAGCCATAGGGCGTACACGGCCAAAAGCCGGGGCGGCCCACCATCAGCGCGCCAGCGCTGGCGATGTGAAAACCATCCACATCTTTCTCCGGCGAAATCGCTTCAATCACTTTTTGCGCATCCATGTGTGCAGGCAGTGGCAGTTGCACGAGGATGCCGTGAATCGACGGGTCTTTGTTGAGTTGATCGACGAGCGCCAGCAGCGCTGCTTCAGTCATGTCTGCTGGATGCTTTTCTAAAAGCGAATGCAAGCCATTGTCTTCGCAGGCTTTAACTTTATTGCGCACATAGACTTGGGATGCTTGGTTA
>JAYVJQ010000202.1:0-3408 GCA_043769055.1 Allobrachymonas sp. | reverse complement strand
CGCCTGAGCGCCCATGCCGTAGCGGGTGTACAGGCGCAGCTTGCCGGTCGGGTCATACACAAAAGCGGCGGCGGTGTGGTCAATGGTGTAACTGGTAGGCGTTTTGCCGTCAACTTTTTTGTAATAAATCTTGAAAGCCTTGGCCATGGCAGCAGTTTGCTCTGGCGTGCCGCGCAGAGCGGTGAACGTGGGATCAAAGCTTTCCATGTAGGCTTTGAGAACCTGCGGTGCGTCGCGCTCAGGATCAACAGTAACGAAAACGGCGGTGACTTTTTCGCCCTCCTTGCCGAGCGATTTTTTTACGCTTGCGATCTCAGCCATCGTGGTAGGGCAAACATCAGGGCATTGCGCAAAACCGAAGAACAGCACCACCGCTTTGCCTTTGAAATCGGCGAGTGTTTTGGTTTGGCCGTTCACATCAGGCAAAGCGAAATCTTTAGCGTAATCCACGCCAGTGATGTCCACGCTTCTGAATTCAGGTTTCTTCTCTGCGCAGCCTACTAAGAGCATAAATAATGCACAAAAACCGATGATTGCCGGCATATATATTGCGCGGAGTGCTATTGATCTCATAGTGTTCACAGAATGTAATGATCCACGAGCAACGCTGCAAACAACACACTCAAATGGATCAAAGAAAAGCGGAAGGTCTTGCGCGCCAGTTCGTCGCTGTAGTGTTGAAACAGCTTAAAGCCATACCAACAAAAGCCAATGCTCAAAATCACCGCCGTAGCCAAATAAATCCAACTGCTCATGCCGTAAGCGAAGGGCATGAGGCAGGCGGCAAACAACACGAAGGTGTAGAGCAAAATTTGCAGACGCGTGTATTCATTGCCATGCGTGACAGGCAGCATTGGTAAGCCGCTCTTGCGATAATCTTCCACGCGATATAGAGCGAGCGCCCAAAAATGCGGCGGTGTCCACAAGAAAATAATCAAAAAAAGAATGAAAGCTTCTGCGCCTACATCGCTCGTCATCGCGGCCCAGCCGAGCACGGGCGGCATCGCCCCTGATGCGCCGCCGATCACGATGTTTTGCGGCGTGAGTGGCTTCAAAATCACGGTGTAGATCACCGCATAGCCGACGAAAGTGGCCAACGTGAGCCACATCGTGAGCGCATTCACATAGACATACAGCACGAAGCAGCCCGCAACACACAGCACAGCGGAGAACAAGAGCGTTTGCCAATCAGCGAGTTCGCCTTGCGCAGTAGGCCGCCATGCGGTACGTCGCATTTTCGCGTCGATTCCTTTTTCGACAATGCAATTGAATGCGGCGGCTGCACCCGAGACCAGCCAAATGCCGAAGCAGGCCATTGCCATCAATTTGATCTCTTGCCCATTGGGCAATCCAGGCACTGCCAGCACCATGCCGATTAAGGCGCAAAACACAATCAGCTGAATCACGCGCGGCTTCATCAGTGCGTAAAACTGGCGCGGTTTGCTGGTAGAAGGAGAGGCAATAGCGTTCATAGACAACGCTTGATTAGACCAGCTTTAAATGCGAGGACTTTTTCAGAGAAGATTTTTCTGCAACGCTAGCGCTCACGTGCATCCGCATCAACACCGCCATACACACCAATACCAAGCCCGCCGCGCCGCCAGTATGCGAGACTGCCGCCACCAAAGGCCAGCCGAGTACGACATTGGAAAGGCCAGTAACCAGCTGCCACAGCAGCAGGCCTGAGATCCAAGCGGCACTGCTTTTTTGGCCTTGTTTGTAAAGCAACCAAGCCACATAACCGAGCACCCCAAACACCACAAATGCAAACATGCGGTGCACCACATGAATCGCCGTTAGCGCAGGGAATGCAATCGCGCTGCCTTGCCCAGTTTGCCCCAGCTCGCGCCACACTTCAAAGCCCTGCTTCATATCCATCGGTGGAATCCATACACCTTGGCATTTGGGAAATTCTGTACACGCGAGCACCGCGTAATTCGTGCTGACCCAACCACCCAGAGCGATTTGCCAAAACAGCAAAACAAAGCCGCTGATCAAAAGTATGCGAGTGCCTTGCGATACCGCAAAATCTTTTACGCCTTGCTCATATTTGACGGCTTGAATTTGCAGCAAACTCAGCAAAATCATGGCCCCTAGCAAATGCATTGTCACAATCGCTGGAAAGAGCTTCATCGTCACCGTGAGCGCGCCAAATGCGCCTTGGATGCACACCCACACTAAGGTCGCTATCGGCCACCAAGAGCTCACGGCAATTTGCTTTCTCGCCACCCAAGACGCGATGGCGAGCACCAAGATCAACGCCCCAACGCCGCTGGCTGCGTAGCGATGAATCATCTCGATCCACGCTTTCTGGTGCGTCACTGGCCCCGTGGGCATCGCGGCCTGCTCCGCACTAATTTGCGCCTTCGCGCCAATAGGCGTGGCTTTGCCATAGCATCCCGGCCAATCGGGGCAGCCGAGGCCAGAATCGGTGAGCCGTGTGAACGCGCCGAAGAGTGTGAGATCGAAAGTGAAGAAAACCGTGAGCAAGGTCAGCATGCGCAAGCGCTTGGCCATGCTCGCATTTTTATGGCGCATCCACACCCATGCCAAAGGACCGAGCGCGATCAATGCGCCGAGTACAAGCAATCGAAGCACCGGCTCAAAATCATAGAGAGCGACTTCCATGTTCATGGCTTAACGCCTTGCGCTGGCGGCGGATTGCCTTGTTGCGCCGCTTTAGGCAAAATTCCGCCTAGACTGCCTCCCACGCGCCCCGCCTGATCCCAACTGCCCGAAGCACGTAGCAGATTGTGAACATCGCGCTTGGCTTTCACCGCATCCACATCAGAAGGCCAGCGCAGCATGAGATTGCCGTAGGGATCGACGACGTAGATGTGATCTTGAATTTTGCTACCTGCAGCGGCTGGCAGCCAAGCCGCAAGCGTCGCAGCATCCACGCGCAAAGCCTGCACATCATTGAGCGGCGAATGCACTTGAGGTATGAGCTTGGCATCCACTTGCGCGTCATCAGAGACGAGCCAAACACGCTCAATCCGATCTTTGTCACGCCCCATCACCTCGCGCAACTGGCGCGTCCAATAGATATTTTTTTGACAAGCCTCGTTGCAAGCGCCACCCGCCACACTCACGAGCAGCCACTGCCCTTGCAGCGCAGGCAGCGCATAAGCTGTGCCATCAAGCAAACGCGCTTGCACAGCAGGCAACGGGCGAGCAGGCTGAATCAGCTCACCATAATTCTTGCGCCCCTCAGGTCGGATGACATAAAACGTCAGATAAGAGCCGATCACGGGCGCAGCGCACACCAGCATGAGTGCCAGCATTTTCCAGCGCCCCGACATGCGGCGCCTCACAGCAGGCTCTTGCGTGGCGGAAGGCAGAGAATGTACGGTGAGCGTGAGAGGAGAATCAGCGTCTTTTTGCATAGCGGCGGGGAGCGATGAGTTG
>JAYVJQ010000201.1:0-3294 GCA_043769055.1 Allobrachymonas sp. | reverse complement strand
GATTTGCCAATCGGCGAGCGCGTGGCGGCAACGATGTAGGCTTCTTGGATTTGCTTGCTCATGGTGAGTCCTTATGCTTTTTCAAGCTTTTGCAGTTTCGGTTTTTGGAGGTCGCTGGGCAGGAATCCATGCCCAAGTAAATTCGCACAGAATCGGCTGATTGCCCGATTCATCGGTGATGGTGACGGGCACAATCGTCTCGCCTTTGGTGGTGCTTTGAATCAAATCGCGTTGCTCTTGCGTGAGTGTGGCCACTGCTCGCATCGCGCCTTGCCCTCGCTTGACGAATTGCGAGCGCATGTCTTTCACCACATTCACGCAATCATCGCGCACACACAGACCCATGAGCATACCGGTGGCCGTCTCAGCCGCCAAAACGCTGGCCATCGCATGCACGCCACCAATGTGGTTGCGCACATGGCTTTTATTGGCCACGCTGATAACCACACGCTCAGGTGTCATTTCTTCGTAGCGCAATTTGGCCGTGCCCGTGAAAGGCACAGCGCGACCGAGAATCAAGGAGCGCACCCAGGTGCGCATGAAAGCAGGCGCTTCATCGACGCGGGCGAGTTGGCGTTGGAGGCGGTTGGGTTGATTGGTTGGCATGATTTTCAGAAGAACACAGAATGCACAGAAATTACACAGAAGACGCAGAAAAATTCAAAAAAGAAAAGAAGGATTCATTGTCTTTTTTCTGTGTCTTCTGTGCGATTTCTGTGTTTTCTGCGTTATTAGTCTTGCATTCGGATGTTTAGTTACGCACCGGCTTGCCCGTAGAAAGCATCCCCATGATGCGTTCTTGGGTTTTAGGATGTGTCAAAAGCGAACAGAAAGCATCGCGCTCCAGCTTCATCAGATACTCTTCGCTCACCAGTGTGCCTGCATCCACATCGCCGCCGCAGACCACATTGGCGATCAGGGATGCGATATGGAAATCGTGGCCGCTGGCAAAGCCGCCGTCACGCAGGTTCACGAGTTGCCCCATGATCGTGGCTTTGCCTGAGCGGCCAGCCACCGGGAACAGGCGTTTGGAAGGCGCGCGGTAGCCAGTGGCAAACATGGCTTTGGCCTCGGCAATGGCGACGAACAGCAGCTCATCTTTGTTGGCCACAATCGTGTCGCTCCAGAGCAAAAAGCCGAGCTTGCGAGATTCAATCGCGCTCGTGCCCACCTTGGCCATGGCAGCGCAGGTGAAGCCTTCTGTGAGGAAGGGCAGAATGTCTTTGCCAGTAGAGAAAGCCGCGTTTTCCGCCGCGCGGCGCGCAATGTAGGCCAAGCCGCCTGCGCCGGGCACGAGGCCCACTCCGACTTCTACCAATCCGATGTAGCTTTCCATCGCGGCAACGCGCTTAGAGGAGTTCACGCCCAGCTCGCAGCCGCCGCCCAATGCCAAGCCACGCATTGCGCTGACCACGGGCACGCGGGCATAACGCAAGCGCAGCATCACGCGCTGCACTTCGGCCATTGCTTCGGCAAGCAAACTCACGCCGCCGCTCATGAAAGCAGGCAACATACCTTGCAAATCTGCACCCGCACAAAACTGCTCGTCGCCCGACCAGATCACCACGCCGTGGTAATCAGCTTCAGCCATCTGCACAGCTTTTTCTAAGCCCGCCATCACTTCCATGCTGATCACATGCATCTTGGTTTTGATGCTGGCAATCACCACTTGATCATCGAGCGTCCACAAGCGGATCGACGCATCTTCATGCAGCGTTTTGCCTGCTGTGGTGAAGTCCGCATTACCTACGCCCTGCGCATGACCGCTCACCGTCTCAGGGAAATGCTGGCGCGCATACACGGGTAGTTGGCGCTTCGCTTCGAACTTCTTAGTGGCAGGATTCCACGAACCTTCAGCTTGATGCACGCCGCCCTTGTCAGCCACTGGGCCTTTGAACACCCACTCAGGCAGCGGTGCTTTGCACAATGCTTTGCCTGCGTCAATGTCCTCTTTAACCATGTTGGCCACTTCAAGCCAACCGGCTTCTTGCCACAGCTCGAAGGGGCCTTGTTGCATGCCAAAGCCCCAGCGCATGGCCAAATCGAGATCGCGCGCCGTCTCGGCCACTTCAGCCAAATGAATCGCTGCGTAGTGAAAACTATCACGCAAAATCGCCCAGAGGAATTGGCCCTGTGCGCCTTCAGCATTCCGGAGTAACTTGAGGCGCTCAGCGGCAGGCTTCTTGAGCATGCGACCATACACTTCATCAGCCTTTTGGCCACCAACAACGTAATCGCCTTTGCCGTCAGCTGCCGTGGCATCAAAGCGCAAAATATCGCGGCCTACTTTTTTGAAGAAACCCGCCTTGGCCTTTTGACCCAAAGCGCCAGCGTCCATCAACTGCTTCAAAACTGCGGGCGTGCCAAAGTTGCCGTAGAACGGATCGCGCTTTTCATCCAAATTGTCTTGCAGGGTTTTGATGACGTGGTGCATCACATCCAAGCCCACCACATCGGCCGTGCGGAATGTGCCCGAGCTGGCGCGGCCCAGCTTCTTGCCAGTGAGATCGTCCACCACGTCATACGTGAGGCCAAAATTTTCCACCTGCTTCATCACGCCCAGCATGCCGGCAATGCCGATGCGGTTGGCGATGAAGTTGGGCGTGTCTTTCGCACGCACCACGCCTTTGCCGAGTACGCTAGTAACGAATGTTTCTAGCTGGTCAAGCACTTGCGGCTGCGTAGTGGGCGTGTTGATCAGCTCCACCAAGTACATGTAGCGCGGTGGGTTGAAGAAGTGAATGCCGCAAAAGCGCGGCTTGATGCTATCGGGCAAGCCTTCGGAGAGCTTGGTAATCGACAGGCCCGATGTGTTGGAGGCAACGATGGCGCCCTCGCTCACGAAGGGCGCAATCTTTTTGTACAGATCGAGTTTCCAATCCATGCGCTCTGCAATCGCCTCGATGATGAGGTCGCAGCCGCGCAAGATTTCTAAGTGCTCTTCGTAGTTGGCCTGTTCGATCAGCGCTGCATCTTCAGGCACGCCCAGCGGCGCGGGCTTGAGTTTTTTCAAGCCCTCCACTGCTTTGGAAACGATGCTGTTCTTCGGGCCTTCTTTTGCAGGCAAATCAAACAAGACAACAGGCACTTTAAGGTTGGCCAGATGCGCAGCAATCTGCGCACCCATCACACCCGCGCCGAGCACGGCGACTTTGGAAACATTGAATCGAGACATTTTTTTCCTAGAGGATTACTGCACACGCACGTGCTCGGGTGCGTTCACCGCACACTACTTGGTCAGGTGCGTTTACTGAACGCGCACCCAAGTTTGCGAGCGGCCAAACATTGGGTTGC
>JAYVJQ010000200.1:0-8516 GCA_043769055.1 Allobrachymonas sp. | reverse complement strand
GACTTCGTGCACCAAGTGGCGGTCAATATACAAAATGGCGGTGCCATCCTCTTCGGTGTGGACGACGTGCTCGTCCCAAATTTTGTCGTAGAGCGTGCGGGCTGTAGCAGTGCGTGGCATATGAATTTCCTTGAGAGCAGAGATTTTAGTTTTTTAAGAGCAAATGATCGACTAATAATTTCGCAGGTGCTGGCAGCGCCGAAAAATCGCGTGAGACGATGAGTAAATCGCGCAGTGCCCAAGCATCCGTGAGTGGCACAGCCACCAAATCGCCCACCGAGCCCACCAGCTCAAAAGCGCGATCTGGCATCACGCCCACGCCCAAGCCGTTGTCAATCATGCGGCACATCGCATCCAGCGAAGTCACTTGAATGCGCAACTGCAATTGCTTGCCCACCTCCGCCGCCGCGCGGCGCTGCGCCAGATACAAAGCACTGTTGCTGTGCAGACCCACATGGTCAAAATCGAGCGATTCCACAAAAGCGATGTGCTTTTTGCGCGAGAGTGCATGGCGCTTGGGGCAGACGAGCACGAGCTTGTCTTGCCGATAGTGTTGCTGCGCCAAACCTTTTAAATCGGCCTGCGGATTGCAAATGCCCACATCCGCCGCGCCATCGTGCACGGCGCGAATGATGTCGCTACTCAAATGCTCTTGCAAATCAATTTTGATTTGCGGATGCCGCTTGGCAAAAGTGCCAATATCTTCCGGCAAAAATTCCACAATCGCAGAAATATTGGCGTGAATGCGAATATGCCCTTTCACACCTTCTGCATACTCGCCCAAATCACCTTGCATGCGATCCAAGCTCACCAGCACCGAGCGCGCGTGGTGCAAAAAAGCCTCGCCCGCCGGTGTGGGGCTCACGCCGCGCGCATGGCGGTAGAGCAGGGCTGTGCCCGCTGCAGCCTCTAAATCACTCAAGCGTTTGCTCACGGCAGATGCCGCAATGAATTCCTTATCCGCCGCCTTGCCAATGCTGCCGTGCTCGCACACCGCTGCAAAAAGTTGCAGCGTGGTGAGATCTAGGCGGCGCGCAAAGCTGCGCTCGGAAGGTTTCATGGCAGAGTAATCGTGGTTGGCGATGGAAAAACCCAATTTTCTCAGGTATTGCGAGGTAAGGCATCGTGAATCGAGAGGGGTGACTGGTGGATTTGCGGAGTGTCAAAGCCAGCAATTTCCGTTTCAATCAGCGCATTGCATTTAAGGAGACCCCGCATGTCAGGTTTGATCACACGTCGCAGCACTTTATTATCCGCGTCAGCCATGCTCGCCGCGCCTTGGGCGGGCGCCCAAAGCTTCCCCGAGCGCCAGCTCACCATCGTCGTGCCCGCACCGCCCGGTGGCACAGCCGATATTTCCTCACGCGCCATTTCTGATCCGCTCTCCAAAGCGCTGGGCCAGGCCGTGGCAGTGGACAACAAAGGCGGCGGCAATGGTGCAGTGGGCGCACAGGTGGTGCTGAACGCCAAACCCGATGGCCACACCTTGCTCATGGCCTATTCTGGCTTTCATTGCATGAGCCCGCATTTGGTCAAGCTGCCGTATGACCCGCTCAAAGATTTGCAGGCCATTGCCAACGTGTATTCCGCGCCGCAGGTGATGGTGGTGCGCTCCAATTTGGGCATCAAAACCGTGCAAGAGCTGATTGCCTATGCAAAAAAGAATCCCGGCAAGCTCAACTACGGCAGCTCTGGCAATGGCAGCGTGCAGCACATTGCCACTGAGCTGTTCAAGCAAATCTCGGGTACGTTCATCACCCACATTCCCTATCGCGGCTCAGGCCCCACGATCACGGATTTGCTGGCCAGCCAGATCGATATCACTGTGACCACTGCGCCATCACTCATGCCGCATATCCAAAGTGGCCGCTTCACGCCGCTGGTGGTGGCTGGCCCGCGCCGCTTGGCCAGTTTGCCCAATGTGCCCACAGGTTCTGAGGCGGGCCTCAAGGGCTACGAGGTGGATGCATGGTTTGCGCTGTACACGCATGCGCAAGCGCCGAAAGCTGCGGTGGATCGCATCGCCGCAGAGGTGCAAAAAATCATGGCCGTGCAAGCCTTCAAAGATCGCGCCAGCAGCCTCGGCGCAGAAGCCAACTTCATCGGCCCGCGCGAGATGATGGCTTATGCGCAGGCTGAATACGATAAATGGGGCAAGGTGATCAAGTCTGCCAAGATCACGGCAGATTGAGTGTTTTTATAGAGAATCGTCACTTTGCCGTCATATATCCTACATAGTTTGCTATCAAATAATGAGTAAACTGCTACTTCAGCAGCACTCCATAACGAGGAGACAGAGATGAATAAATCACTGGGTTCGATGCGTGCTTGCATCGCCGCGCTGGCTGCGCTTAGCTTGGCGGGCTGCGCCAGTGTAGGCGGCGGCTTGGGTGGCGCTTCTGGCGGTGTGAATGTGGCTGAGGTGGGTAGTTTTCACATCGGCGGCAGGCAAGTGGCGCTGTCTGGCCTGCCTGAGAAAGAGTTGCGCTTTACGCCCAGCTCGCCGCCGATCAAAGTCAACCCGAATGGTGAATTTGAAGTGGAGCAAATGTATGTGCAATACATCAAGCTTGCGCAACCTAAAGCCAAGTTCCCGCTGCTGATGTGGCATGGCGGCGGCCTCACGGGTGTGACGTTTGAGACCAAACCCGATGGCGGCGAAGGCTGGCAAATGGCTTTTCTGAAAAACGGCCACGACGTGTATGTAAGCGATGCCACCGAGCGTGGCCGCGCGAGCTGGGCGCGTTACCCCGAGATTTTTGCCAGCGAGCCCTTCTTCCGCGCCAAGAAAGAAGGCTGGGAGCTGTTTCGCATCGGCGCGGTAGACAGCTACAACGCTGATGCAGCCAAACGCGTGGCCTTACCGAGCTCACAGTTTCCTCTGCAAGCCTTCGATCAATTCGCCAAGCAATTCGTGCCGCGCTGGGCCACCAATAATGCGCCCACGCAAGCGGCTTACGACGCTTATGTGCAGCGTGCCTGCCCTTGTGTGATCCTAGTCCATAGCCAAGGTAGTACGTTTGCGTTTGAAGCAGCGCGTAAATTCCCGCAGCTCATCAAAGCTGTCGTTGCAGTCGAGCCCAGCGGCGGCTTGGATGCCACCAAGGTGGATATAGCCGGCATGAAAGCCGTGCCACATTTGATCGTGTGGGGCGACTTCATGGATAACAACCCCACGTGGAAAAACGCCGTGCAGCCGCCTGTGCTGCGCTTTACCGATGCATTGGGAAAACTCGGCGGCGTAGTCGACACCATGGACTTACCCAAGATGGGCATCAAAGGCAACAGCCACATGATGATGATGGACAAAAACTCTGATCAGATTGCTGGGTTGATTCAGGGGTGGATGGCGAAGCAAGGCTTGATGAAGTAAACGCTTTCGAGAAAGCTGATGAGCAGCCGAAGCTGGCCAATAGGCTGACCCAATTGAGCAGCAAGCTCGAAGCACGGAGAAATTGAGGCCGTAGAGTCAAAGCGTTTGATCGAAGCGAAAAGCGTTGGTTCGAGGTGACGTGCCTCAATTTTGAGTACTGCAGATGCTCACCCGAAGGGTTTGCTGCGACGGGTCAGCCTATTGGCCAGCTTCGGCTGCGGTCTTGGAGAGCAAAGTGCAGGAAGACTCAACCGCATACCGCGCAACCCGCATTGCGCTTGATTTTCACCTCGTTCCACTCCATCCCACGCCCGTCCAGCATCAGCAAGCGCCCAGCCAGCGATGAGCCTACTCCAGTCAGCAGCTTCAAAGCCTCTGCCGCTTGCATGCTGCCGATGATGCCCACCAGCGGTGCGAATACGCCCATGGTGGCGCAGCGGGTTTCTTCAAAAGTGTTATCCGGCGGAAAGAGGCAGGCATAGCAGGGCGATGTATCGCTTCTTGGATCGAACACACTGATTTGCCCGTCGAACTGAATTGCTGCGCCGCTGACAAGTGGTTTTTTATGCTTCACACAAGCGGCGTTGACCGCATGGCGTGTGGTGAAGTTGTCGCAGCAATCGAGCACCACATCGGCTTGCGCCACCAGCGTGTCGAGCAAGGCCGCATCTGCGCGTTGCATCACGCAGTTCACGCGCACTTGCGGGTTGATAGCTGCTATCGATTCATGAGCGCTCTGTGCTTTATTCATGCCGGCTCTGGCCATATTGTGTGCAATTTGGCGTTGTAAATTGGTGAGATCGACCACATCGTTGTCCACAATCGTGATCTGCCCCACACCGGCTGTGCCAAGATACAAAGCCACAGGTGAGCCTAACCCGCCTGCGCCGATTACCAGCGCATGCGAGGCAAGTAAATTCTCTTGACCCTCCACGCCAATATCGTTGAGCAAAATATGGCGCGAGTAGCGCAGGAGTTGGTCGTCAGTCATAGCTACAGTTTACGCAAAAAAGCCCAGACTTACTGGGCTTTGATGGGGAAGAGCTGCTGGTGTTATTGCACCTTCGGTACATCTTTGCGCGCAGCCAGTGTTTTGCTAATCATCACCTCGCGGCCTTTGAGATGGTTGATGGCTTGCTGGAGTTGGAAATCTTTGTCCGAGCCGAATTCAGGCATACGGCGCTCAGCCTCGGGGCGCTTGTTGAACTCTTCTAAGCGTTTACGGGCTTCTTCGCGCTCGGTCTCGCGCTGCTTTTCTAGCTCCTTTTGCTTGGCCAGATAAACGGGATCGGTCGATTGCTCCAGATGCTTGGTCAGATCAGCTTCGCGGGTGCGCAGGGCGGCAAACAGGTTGCCCTCTGCTGATTCATCCACCATCACATCGGGCACGATGCCTTTGGCTTGAATGGAATTGCCCTTGGGTGTGTAGTAGCGGCTGGTGGTGAGCTTCAGACCCGTGTCTGGCCCGAGCGGGCGAATCACTTGCACACTGCCTTTGCCAAAGGTTTGGCTGCCCATGATCTTGGCGCGGCCATGGTCTTGCAATGCACCGGCTACGATCTCGCTGGCCGAGGCAGAACCTTCGTTGACCAGCACCACGACCGGCAGGGTTTTGTAGATGCCTTTGGTGTTGTCAGTGAGACGTTTGACGACATCAACACCGCCCCGACGATAAAACTCAGGCGATGCCTTGTAGGTGAATTTGCTTTCTGCCAATTGGCCATTGGTGGATACGACGGTCACGTTGTCTGGCAAGAAAGCCGCAGAGATGGCCACTGCTGCATCCAGCAAGCCGCCCGGATCGTTGCGCAGATCGAGCACCAAGCCTTTAAGCTGCGGGTCGGCTTTGTAAAGCTCTTCAAGCTTGCGAGAGAAATCATCGGTCGTGCGCTCTTGGAATTGGCTCACGCGCAGCCAGGCATAGCCGGGCTCGATGTTTTTGCTGCGCACGGATTGTGTGCGAATTTCTTCGCGTGTGATTGTCACGGGGAAGGTGCGGTTGTTCTCCTCGCGGCGCAGGATGGTGAGGATCACCTTGGTATTGGGCTCGCCGCGCATGCGCTTGACGGCTTCATTCAGGGGCAAGCCTTTGACGGCGGTGTCGTCAATCTTGGTGATCAAATCGTTGGGCTTGAGGCCAGCACGAAAGGCGGGTGAGCCTTCAATCGGCGAGACGACTTTGACCAGCCCATCTTCTTGCGCAATTTCAATACCCACGCCAACGAACTTGCCACTGGTGCCTTCGCGGAATTCTTTATAACTCTTTTTGTCAAAGTACTGGCTGTGCGGATCCAAGCCGGCCACCATGCCTTGAATCGCGTCTTTGATCAGCTCTTTCTCGTCCACTGTTTCCACATAATCGGTTTTGATCATGCCAAACACGGCGGCCAATTGCTGCAACTCTTCCAGAGGCAGCGGGGCCAAGGCGCGTTGTGCCACCGATTGCACCGAGATCGTGGTGAGCGCACCCGCCACCACGCCCATACTGAGCCAACCTGCGATCTTGAGTTTTGCGTTCATACCCGATACATCCTAAAAGCGAAGGTCACTATAGACCCATTTCCATTGCAGCAATATACACCTTGGAGCGGGGTTTGTGCGTTCAGTTCCTGTAAAACTCGGCAGCTCGTGCGGCCTCAAGCTTTACCCTGAGATGCCACCGCTGCCGCTGCCTTGGCCGCAGCTTCCGCGCCACCAAGGTAGTAATGCCGAATCGGCTTTAAATCCGCATCCAGCTCATAGACCAGCGGAATGCCGTTGGGAATATTCACGCCTACGATCTCTGCATCGCCAATGCCGTCTAAATACTTGATCAGGGCGCGGATCGAGTTGCCATGCGCGGCCACCACAATGCGCTTGCCGGCTTTGATGGCCGGAGCCATGGACTCATTCCAAAACGGGATCACCCGCTCGACCGTGTCCTTCAAGCATTCGGTGAGCGGGATTTGATCGGGCGTAAGCTTAGCGTAGCGCTTGTCGCTTCGCTCGCTGCGCGGGTCAGCCGCCTCAAGAGCGGGCGGTGGTGTGTCGTAGCTTCTGCGCCAAATCAGCACCTGTTCGTCGCCAAACTTTTTCGCTGTCTCGGCTTTGTTCAGGCCCTGCAAGGCACCATAGTGGCGCTCGTTCAAGCGCCAATGCTTCATCACGGGCAGCCAGGTGCGATCCATTTCGTCCAGAGCCAGCCAGAGGGTGCGGATGGCGCGCTTCAAAACGCTGGTGTAGGCCACATCGAACTCGTAACCGGCTTCACTCAGCAGGCGGCCAGCGGTTTGCGCCTGCTGCACGCCAGTGGCGGTGAGGTCAACGTCTGTCCAGCCGGTGAAGCGGTTTTCTAAATTCCAAGTGGATTCGCCGTGGCGGATGAGCACGAGTTTGTACATGGTGTCCCTGAGAGAAGGATTGAAAAAAGGGTTGAAAAGGAGGTGAAAAAGAGGTGTTTGATCTCTCATTTTAAAATAGCGGTTTTCCAAAAGTTACGAAGTAGGTGAAGAATGAAGTTTTTGATTGACAACTGGGTCTTGTTTGCGGTCGCTTTTGGCTCGGGCGCGATGCTGCTGTGGCCAGCGATTAAGGGTGGCTCGCTCGCAGGCGGCGGCAGCTTGAACCCCAATGCAGCGGTGAATTTGATGAACCGCGAAAAAGCCGTGGTGGTGGATGTGAGCGATGCCACCGATTTTGCAGGTGGTCACATCGTGGGCTCCAAGAACCTGCCCTCAGCTGAACTGCAAGCCAAGCTAGAAGCCACCGTGAAAAACAAGCAAGTTCCGCTGATTTTGGTCTGCCCCACAGGTGCGCGGGCTTCGCGCTTGGTCGGTGCTGCGAAGAAGCTGGGTTACGCCAATGCGCAGGCTTTGGCCGGTGGCTTGAAGTCGTGGAAAGAAGCGGGTTTGCCGCTTGAAAAAGCTTAAATCCACGGCATCTGATAGAACCCAAGGAATTCCCCATGCAAGTCGTGAAGATGTACACCACAGCTGTCTGCCCTTTCTGCATCCGTGCCAAGCAGATTCTTAAATCCAAAGGCGTGGCGCAAATTGAAGAAATTCGTATCGATACCGATCCTGTGCAGCGCGATCACATGATGCAAACCACGGGCCGTCGCACCGTGCCGCAAATTTTCATTGGCGCCACGCATGTGGGCGGCTGCGATGATTTGGTGGCGCTGGATGGCAAGGGCGGCCTGATGCCACTGTTGCAAGCAGCTTGAAATCTCACGCAAGCGGCTGGGCTCTTCGCGCAGTCTGCGATAATTCTCTGTTGATTTTTTTGTTGCCCGCCTCCAGTGCGGGCTTTGTTTTGTTTTAACTCCTCCGAAAGTTTGTATGGCCGAAAATCAAGTCACCGATGTGCAAGGCGCTGTTGCTGATACTGCCCCTGTATTCCAAATCCAGCGCGTTTACCTCAAAGAGGTGTCGCTGGAGCAGCCCAATTCGCCCGCGATTTTGCTCGAAACCGAGCAGCCTGCTGTGGACATTCAACTGGGGGTGGATGCACTTCCTGTGGCTGAGGGCGTGTTTGAAGTCTGCGTGACAGCGACTGTGACAACCCAAATCAAAGATCGCACGGTGTTTTTGGTGGAAGCCAAGCAGGCTGGTATTTTTGAAATTCGCAACATGCCGCAGGATCAGATGAGCCCCGTGCTGGGCATTGCCTGCCCGCAAATCGTGTATCCCTACTTGCGCGCCAGCGTGGCCGACATCATCACCCGCGCAGGCTTTCCTCCAGTGCATTTGGCTGAGATCAATTTCCAGGCCATGTATGAGGCGCAGTTGACCCAGCAGGGCGAAGGTGCTCCCCAGGCTTGATTTTTAAGCTTCTTAGGCCATTCCCCGGCATAGAATCTGCGTAGCTTGCTATGAATATTATAGTAATTGGCGCAGGTGCTTGGGGCACGGCGTTGGCAATTTGCGCAGCGCGCTCAGGCCATGCGGTGAGTCTGTTAGCGCGCGATGCGCAGCAGGCTCAGTTGCTGCAATCTCAGCGCTTGAATGCGCGGTATTTGCCAGATGCAGCGTTTCCTGCTGAGTTGAATGTGATGCTGGGCGATGCAGGTGATGCTGCTGACTTGCCTGCCGATCTTCTCATCATTGCCACGCCGATGGCGGGTTTGGCCAGCAGCTTGGCCGCTCTTCAAAGCAGTCGCGTG
>JAYVJQ010000199.1:0-6602 GCA_043769055.1 Allobrachymonas sp. | reverse complement strand
GCGCGCGACACACTCAAGGTCAAACGGCAAGTCTTCATGGTCTCGATTGGCGGTTTTGACTCGCACGATAATTTGTTGACCGACCATGTGCGCAACATGGGCCGCGTGAGCGGCGCGATGACGGCTTTTCACAATGCGATGACTGCGCTGGGTGTAGCCGACAAAGTCACCGCCTTCACTGCCACCGATTTTGGCCGCACGCTAACGTCTAACGGCGACGGCTCTGATCACGGCTGGGGCTCACATCAGTTCATGGTGGGCGGTGCTGTCAATGGTGGCAAATTCTATGGCTATGCACCGCCGGTGAGCGTGGGCGGCCACGCGTCAGGCGACAGTGCCGCCATCAAGGCCGCACCAGAAAACCAATGGCATGTTGGCCAAGGCCGCTTGTTGCCTACCACCAGTGTGGACCAATACGCCGGCACCTTGGCCAAATGGTTTGGTGTTGCAAATACTGAGCTGACTGGCCAGGGCAGCGTGCTGCCATTCCTAGACAATTTCGCGGGCCGTACCCTGACCGTCAATGGCACGAGCTTGACCTATGCCAATGATTTGGGCTTTATGAAAGCGCCTTGATGATGGGTAGATGCTATCATTTAGATAGCATTATACGCATATGCTATGCCGGGGAGTGGCTAAAAAAGCTTCAAACTCACTCGTCAGACGATCGCTGAAGCGCCCACATCTGCGCATACCGTGCGCCGCGTGCAAGAAGCTCGCTGTGCGTGCCGCGCTCGATGATGCGGCCTGCATCGAGCACCAAGATCTCATGCGCATCCACCACGGTGGACAAGCGGTGTGCGATCACGAGCGTGGTTTTGTTGTGTGCCACGCCTTGCAGCTCGGCTTGAATCGCGCGTTCGTTCGTGGTGTCTAGCGCCGAGGTGGCTTCGTCAAAAATTAAGATCGGCGGGTTTTTCAGCAGGGTGCGGGCAATGGCTACGCGCTGCTTCTCGCCGCCCGAGAGCTTCAAGCCGCGCTCGCCCACCATCGTTTCATAGCCCTTGGGGGTGGATTCTATAAACGAGTGAATCCGCGCGGCGCGGGCGGCTTCATGCACTTGTTCTTTTGTGCTGCCTGGCTTGCCATAGGCGATGTTGTATTCCACCGTGTCGTTGAAGAGCACAGTGTCTTGCGGCACGATACCAATGCTCGCGCGCACACTGGCCTGCGTGAGGCTGCGCAGGTCGTGACCATTGATTTGGATGCTGCCCGATTGAATATCGTAGAAACGATAGAGCAGCCGTGCGAGTGTCGATTTGCCTGAGCCACTTGCGCCGACTACTGCCACTGTTTTACCTGCGGGAATTTCAAAGCTCACGCCGTGCAAAATCGGGCGGTCTGCCTCATAAGCGAAGTTCACATTGTCAAACTTCACCGAAGGCGATGCTACTAATTGCAGAGCATTCGCCGCAGGAGCATCGGCCACTTCCCGCTCTTTTTCCATCAAAACAAACATTTTGTCCAGATCGGTGAGGCTTTGTTTGATCTCGCGGTAGATCACACCGAGGAAGTTCAGCGGGATGTACAGCTGAATCATGAAGGCATTGACCATCACCAAATCGCCCAGCGTCATACGGCCTTCGACCACGCCTTGTGTGGCGCGCCAGAGCATGCCGACCAGCGCCACGGCAATGATGAGTTGCTGGCCGGTGTTAAGCAGCGACAAGGAGGTTTGCGATTTGATGCGTGCTTGGCGGTAGCGCAGCAGGCTTTCGTCGTAGCGCCGGGCTTCAAAAGATTCGTTGTTGAAGTACTTGACCGTCTCGTAGTTGAGTAGTGAATCCACAGCGCGTGTGTGTGCACCAGAATCGGCTTCGTTGGCTTGGATGCGGTATTTGGTGCGCCACTCGGTCACCAACACCGTGAAGGTGATGTACAGCGCCAGCGCCGCAATCGTGATGATGGCAAACCACACATCAAATTTCACCGCCAAAATCGTGAGCACCAACGTCACTTCAATCAAGGTGGGGACGATGGAATACAGTGAATACGAAATCAGCGATTCAATGCCGCGCACGCCGCGCTCAATATCGCGCGTCATGCCGCCGGTTTGCCGCTCCAAGTGAAAGCGCAGCGAGAGTGCATGCAAATGTTCAAAGGTTTTGAGGGCAATCGAGCGCGTTGCGCCTTGTGTAGCTTTGGAAAATACCAGTTCACGCAGTTCAGTAAAAAGCGAAGTTGACAAGCGCAGCAGGCCATAAGCAATGAGCAAACCCATGGGGATCACCAGCATCGCTTGCACCGAGCCGGGTTTGAGTGTCATGCTGTCGACCAATTCTTTGAGCAGCACCGGCACACCGACGTTGGCCACTTTCGCGCCCACCATGAAGGCCAGAGCGGCTGCCACGCGCCATTTGTATTCGAGCAAATAGGGCAGCAGGCGCTTCAAAGTGAGCCAATCGGTGCGCTCCTTTGCGGGGGAAATCGCTGAGGCTGGGGCGGGTGGAGAAGGTGCTAAGGAGCGCATCGGGCTTATGATCTTTGTATTGAATAATCGTTGTATCCAAGGGAGATTGTGCCGATGTCTGAAAAACCTAGCCCCACGCCGAATTTACCGACCGTTTTGCCGACCGACAAAGAGCTCGTGCTCAAAGTCATTTCCATGCCCGGCGACAGCAATGCCAATGGCGATATTTTTGGCGGCTGGGTGATGGCCCAGGTCGATTTGGCCGGCTCAGTAATCCCCGCGCGCATTGCCAAGGGGCGCATTGCTACTGTGGCGGTGAATGAGTTTTTGTTCAAGCAACCAGTGAAGGTGGGCGATTTGCTGAGCTTTTATGCCGAGGTCGTGCGCGTGGGCACCACATCGGTCACGGTGCATGTGGAGGTGTATGCGCAGCGGCTGCGCCAAGCCGACGAGATCGTCAAAGTCACCGATGCGAACCTCACCTATGTGGCGATTGACATGGAAGGCAAGCCGCGCCCTTTGCCTAAAGATGCACCAAAGTCTTGATTACGCTTTGAAGTGATCGAATGAGGCGTAGGAGTTGGGTTGCGCCTTGCCTTGCTCATCGATCAATGTGATGCCAGAGCCTTGCAGCGTGCGGCCTATGCAGGTGAGCGGCAAATTGAGTTGCTTGGAAATTGTTGAAATCACTGTGCGATGGCTTGGGTGTGCGGTAAATACTAGCTCATAGTCATCACCACCCGCTAGCACCATTTCTTGCATATATTTTGAAGAAAATTGGCCAGTAGCCGGCAAGGAATATGCGCGGAGTGCTATTGAATTAATAGTATCCAATTCAATCTCAGCAGCCAAGCCACTGCGCTGCAAGATGTGCGAAAGATCGCCCAGCAGCCCATCGCTCACATCCACTGCACTGCTGGCTATTGCTCTAAGAGCCATTCCCAGCGCCACGCGCGGCGTAGGCTGCTCCATGCGGGCGCGCATCTGCGCAAAGGCTTGTTCGCTTAAGCGAATGTTGCCGCGAAAAGCCTCTAGCGCCAGCCGCGCTTGGCCCGGCCAGCCGCTCACATAAATATCATCGCCCGCTTGTGCGCCCGAGCGCAGCAAGGCTTGGCCTGTGGGCACATGGCCAAAGACGGTGATGCAAATGGTCAAAGGCCCTGCCGTGGTGTCGCCACCGATCAAGGCGCAGCCGTGTTCATCAGCCAGAGCGAAGAGCCCTTTAGAAAACCCTGCCAGCCACGCCTCATCCACACGCGGCAAAGCCAGCGCCAAGGTAAACGCCACAGGCTTTGCCCCACAAGCCGCCAAATCACTCAAATTCACCGCCAGCGCCTTATGCCCCAACGCTTCAGGGCTCACCGTAGAGAGAAAATGCCGCCCCTCTACCAGCATGTCGCAGCTGATCGCCAGTTGCATGCCAGGCGCGGGTGTGAGTAGGGCGCAGTCATCGCCAATGCCCAGATCCACACCTGCACCGGGCTTGGCTGCGCGCTTGAAGTAGCGCTCAATCAGATCGAATTCACCCATGATCATTCTCGATGTTCAGAGAGCGCTTGGAAATAAGCACGCTATTGATCATCTGTGCGAAGCCTGCGGCATAGTAGCAGTGAAGGGCAGTCGGGTAGCACCGAACCACAGGCACTGAACTGCGAAGCGTTGCATCAAGGCTTTTGGTGGTCAGGATGGTACGCTTGATACTGTTCTTGATGGCGTAGTCTTGCAACATTTGTGCAGCATCTTGCAAACCACGGTCACGGTCACTCCACTTGACTTCGACTGCAAAAATCGGTTTTTGTGTCACCTCGTCAAGACTCACAAAGTCAATCTCGCCTTTATCCCACCGCGCATATGCGGGGTCTGGCTCATGCATGGAGCGCCTGCTGTTGAACACCACGCTCTCCACTACATGTCCAAACGCTGGATCATCCTCAGTCAGCGGACCAAACAGTGCTGCACGCATCGACGGATTAGTAAGAAACACTTTGAAAGTGCGGTTGCGCTTCATGCGTTGGGCATTGTCGTCCACGCGTGTGATGCGCTGAATCAAAAATGCAGCTTCTAAATAATCCAGATAGCGAATCAGTGTGTTTTTAGCGACCCCAGAGTCTTTGCCTAAAGCTTCGAGCGAAATTTCTTGTCCCGTATTGAATGCTAGGACGGTAAACAAGCGATTGAGCTCCTGAATATTGCTGATGCCATACAGACTGGGCAGATCGCGCAGTAGCACTTTGTCGATGATGTCGCTGCGGATAAAGCGGCCAATGTCGTTTTGAATTTCCGGCAGTAGCACGGCCTCTGGATAGCCGCCATAATTCATATACGCAATGAATTCGTTGTTGAGATCATGTATATCGGCAAGCTCGCGTGTGCGCTCTTGATTCATTGGCATCAGCTTGTCTTCTAAGCCCTTGAACTGCAGAAATTCTGCAAACGACATCGGTGGTAAGACAAAATCCGTGAACCGCCCCGCGCCAGACTCTTGGCTCTTCATGCGCAACGCTGCCGCTGCTGAACCGCTGGCTACAAAGCGATGCTGTGGAAAGCGATCCACCAACACCTTCAAATGAACTTCCCATTGCGGCAGGTATTGAATTTCATCAAAAAAGACATACAAGCGCTCTTGGCTTGGCGCTTGCAGAATGTCTTGGAAATGAGAAAGCATCGTCTCAAGTGGCATGCCGGTATAAAGCGGCGTTTCTAGCGAGGCGTACACCACGCGCTGTGGCGACGTGCCGCCAGCGATCAATTGCCCAATCACCTGCTTGATGAGATAGGTCTTGCCCACGCGGCGCGGCCCCATCAACACCACAGCGCGATTGGCCTGCATGCCCTCGATGAGGCCGTGTAAGGCATCAAAATAAGCGCGGCGCGGTTGCAAAAACTCAGGCACTCGTATGCCAATCGCCTCGATTTCAGGCGCACTGGCATCACTATCCTTGACGATTTGCCACCAAGGGTTGTCTAAACGAAAGCGATTTTTCCTTTGAAAATCAGGGACTTGCAGCATTTTTTCGATTAAAGATAGATGGTTGATCTTAATTTTATCACTAAGATCAATCGACTATCCTTAATGTTCAATGCAGCGTGCGCCGCCCGCCCAAGCTGCTGATCGCATCCAAGACGAACATCGGAATATCCGCATCAAATGCCGTGCCGTCGTCAGCCATGCAGTGGTATTGGCCGTGCATCGTGCCGGTGGGTGTGCGCAGGCGGCAGCCGCTGGTGTATTCAAAGCTCTCGCCGGGGGCAAGCGTGGGCTGCTCGCCAATCACGCCTTCGCCTTTGACCTTTTCATGCACGCCGTTGGCATCGTTGATGTTCCAAGTGCGCGCGATGAGCTGCGCGGTGATGTTGCCGGTGTTGGTAATCGTCACGGTGTAGGCAAAGCCAAACACGCCCATGCTGGGCGCAGACTGCTCGGGCAAGAATTGCGGGCGAACTTGGACGGTGAATTGAGGACTTGGCATAGCGCTATGGTAACGATATTGTGATTTTCTAACCGCGCAAGAGTTTGCTCTCAGCCAAAGCCAGTGCCTCAGGCTTGCCGTTGAGCACCAACGTGTCGCCCTCTTGCAAGGCCGTGGTGTCATCCAACATCACGAGCTGCCCATCTTTTCTGCGCAAGCTCATCACGCGCACGCCAACAGCATGCAGCGCGAGGCTGTCTAAGGAGCGCTGCAGTGTTTTGGCGGCTAGCGGCAGCGTCACGGTTTGTAGGCGTTCGTGATCGAGCTCATCCACGGTATCGTCATCTTGCCCGTGGAAATAGCCGCGCAGCAGGTTGTAGCGCGCATCGCGCTGGTCTTGCACGGTGCGAATCACGCGGCGCATCGGCACGCCCACCAAGGCCAGCGCGTGGCTGGCCAGCATCAGGCTGCCTTCGATGGATTCGGGCACGACTTCTGTAGCGCCGGCTGCGGTAAGTTTGTCTAAATCATGATCATCTTGCGTGCGCACGATCACCGGCACTTGCGGCGCATGGCCGCGCGTATTCGCCAGCACCTTGAGCGAGCTGGCCACATCAAGGTAGGTGATCACCACGGCGCTGGCCCGCGCCAAGCCCGCCGCCATGAGCGCCTGCAAGCGCACCGCATCGCCAAACACCACGCTATCTCCCGCAGTCGCAGCTTGGCGCACGCGATCTGGATCGAGATCGAGCGCCATGTATTGAATGCCTTCGCGCTCCAGC
>JAYVJQ010000198.1:0-9693 GCA_043769055.1 Allobrachymonas sp. | reverse complement strand
CGAGGCCGGCATCGTTTATTGCGGCACCAGAAAGCGCGTCGAGGAAATCGCCGCCGGGCTGAATGCCGAGGGCATCGCCGCCCTGCCCTATCACGCTGGACTCGATTCCAGCGTGCGGCAAAAACACCAGGACCGTTTTCTGCGCGAAGACGCGATCGTCATGGTCGCCACCATCGCCTTCGGCATGGGCATCGACAAACCCGACGTGCGCTTCGTCGCCCACCTGGATTTGCCGAAGAATATCGAAGCCTATTACCAGGAGACCGGCCGCGCGGGACGCGACGGCGCGCCGGCCAATGCCTGGATGGTTTATGGCCTGCAAGATGTGGTCAACCAGCGCCGCATGATTGACGAGAGCCCCGCCAACGACGACTACAAAACCGTGATGCGCGGCAAGCTCGATGCGCTGCTGGGCTTGGCCGAAGCCACCGATTGCCGCCGCACCCGTTTGCTGCATTATTTTGGCGAGACAATGCGCGATGCAGGCGGCCAGCCCAGCTATTTCTGCGGCGCATGCGACAACTGCCTCACTCCCGCCAAAACTTGGGATGCCACGCAAACCGCGCAAAAGCTGCTCTCTTGCATTTACCGCGTGCAGCAATCGAGTGGCTTCAGCTTTGGCGCGGGCCACATCATTGATATTTTGCGCGGCAAAAGCACCGAGAAGGTGGAGCAGTTTCAACACGCGACTCTTTCCACCTTTGGCATTGGCGCAGAAGTCTCGGAGCAACAATACAAGGCTTTGCTGCGTCAACTCATTGCATTGGGCGCGGTGAGCGTGGATGCGGAGCATTTCAACACGCTGCGCTTAGAGCCGCTGGCCAAAGCATTTCTCAAAGGCGAGCAACGCGTGATGCTGCGCGAAGCCGCTGAGAGCACGCCGCGCAAAGCCCGCGCTGAGAAATCCTCCAGCAGCAAAACCAAAACACCTGAGAGCTTGGCCAATCTTGATCGCGGCGCACAAGCGCGCTTCGCAGCCCTCAAGGCCTGGCGCGCCGAAGTGGCCAAATCGCACAGCCTGCCAGCGTATGTGATCTTCCACGATGCCACCTTGCTCGCCATGGCCGAAGCAGCGCCGCAAAGCTTGGCCGAACTCTCAGGCATCAGCGGGCTGGGGGCGAAGAAGCTGGAGGCTTATGGAGAGGAAGTGCTCAGGTTGTTGCGCGTGGATGCAACGGATGAATTGCAGGCGGCTTGAATGTTGAATACCCAATACAGGAACACAGAAAGCGCAGAAAAAAACCAAGAAGCCACAGAAAATGAAGACCCACTTCACGGGTTTTCTTATTCTGTGCTTTCTGTGAAATTTCTGTGCTTTCTGTGTTCCTTGTCTTTCACTGTCGGCACGCTAAGCGCCTCGCCAGTGCACGCCTCCACAGCCTGCGCTGAGTTCAGCAAAAAACTCCCCAACGTCTCCCCCCAGCTCTGCCAGCAAGCGCAACTCAAAGACTCTGGCGCGCGCTCGGTCAAGGGGCAGGCGATCTTCACGCAAGACTTGCCCAAGCCCGACGCAAAAATTCGCGTACTCGTTGTAGGCGGCATCCATGGCGATGAATTGTCATCCGCCTCGCTGGCTTTGCACTGGCTGCAGCTCGCCAAAGAAATCCCCGCAGATGCGCACTGGCGCTTCATTCCCTTGCTCAATCCCGATGGCCTGCTCATGAGCCCCGCGCGGCGCACGAATGCCAACGGGGTGGACTTGAACCGCAACTTCCCCACGCCCAACTGGGAACGCGAGGCAAAGATTTATTGGGAACAAAAAGTCAAGCGCGATCCGCGCCGTTGGCCCGGCCCCAAGCCACTGTCTGAGCCAGAATCCAAATTTCTGCACGATGAGATGGAGCGCTTCAAGCCCAACTTGATCGTCAGCATCCATGCGCCCTATGGTGTGCTCGATTTTGACGGACCGACCGCGCCGCCTGCAAAATTAGGCCGCCTCTACCTCGACCAAGTCGGCATCTTTCCCGGCAGCTTGGGCAACTATGGCGGCGTACACAAAGGCATGCCTGTGGTGACGATTGAATTACCCAGCGCATTTCGCACGCCGCTGAATTCTGAGATGCGTCAAATGTGGCTCGATTTGCTGCGCTGGATGAGCGAGCGTGTGCCGGCCAAAGCTAAGGCCCAGACGTCTAACGGCGGTTGACCAGTACCATGCCGATGGCTACAAGAGTCAACGCAACCAGCATCGTGCCTGTGATCGGCTCTTTCAGCCACAGTGCGGCAATCATCAAGGCAAACACTGGCGTGAGGAACACAAACGCACTCATCTTCGCCGCTGGATAGCGCGTGAGCATCCACATCCAGATCAAGTAGCTAGCAAACGCGCCCACTGCCGTTTGCAAGAAGAGCGAACCCCATGCAAAACTGCTGAGCGTTGCTGGCGCGGGCCAGCGCTCACCCAAGGCAATTGAGACCAGTGGCAACACCACCGCGCTGCTGGCCAGTTGATAAAACAACAATCGCTCGGCACCCACATTAGCCAAGCGTGTTGCGCGAATGACCACCGTGGTCAAGCCCCAGGATGCGCCCGCGAGCAACGCCAAGATATCGCCCAGGCGCCCAGCGCCTGCTGCATGCAAACCGCCCCAAAGCGCCAACACCACTGCACCAAAGGCGCACATCAGCCCCAGCCATTGCAACTTGCCCAGCCGCTCGCTGCGCACAAAAATCGGCAAGAGCGCTGCCACCCAAAATGGCGAGGTGTAGAGGAACACTGTGACGCGCGCCGCCCCGGTGTTTTGCAGTGCTAGATAAATACAGGCAAATTCAAAGGTGAAAAACGCGCCAGCCAATAATCCCAACCAAAGCGTGCCATCGCGCACCAGCAGCGCAATGCCGCGATATTTGCACCACAGCATGAGCAGCAAAGTCGCACCCACTGCGCGAACACCAGATTGCAGCACTGGCGGCACTTCTGCAATCGTAGCCTTGGCCATCACCTGTTGCAAGCCCCAAAACAAGCAACACGCCAGCAGCAGCGCATAAGCCAAGCCATCCAAATGATCTTTGCGTTTAATAGACATACTAAGCGTTACAGCGGATGCTCGGTGTAGAAATTGCCGCCATGAAACAACAACGGCGCGCGGCTGGCTTCATGCGCGCAGTGCAGCACTTGCCCCACAAAAATCACATGGTCACCCTCGGGATAGCGGCTCTTGGCTTGACATTCAAACACCGCCGCGCAGCCCGGCAAGATCGGCACGCCTTGCGCATTGCTCGTCCAGTCCAAGCCTGCAAACCGATCCGCCACTTTGCTGGCAAAGATCTCCGCCAAATGCTTTTGATCTACCGCCAACACGTGAATCGCGTAATGCGCAGCTTTCTCGAATGCTGGCATCGACGAGGCTTGCGTGCCCAAACTCCACAGCACCAGTGGTGGCACAAGTGAGACTGAATTGAAGGAGTTGACCGTCAAGCCGATTGGCAAGCCTTGCGCGGAGCGCGCCGTCACAATCGTCACGCCTGTGGCAAATAAGCCCAATGCGGCACGAAACCGGGATGCGGTGAGGGGCTGCGCAGTGGCAGCGGCTGTGTTGTGAGTGTTTTTTGCGGTCACAGTGTTAGTATGCCCGCATTAGGACTACCCCATTGATTGCCATGTCATCTTCTGTACTGATTGAGCCTGCTTGGATTGATTGCTTGCAAACGGTGCTCATGCGCTGCGCGGTGCAGCCCGGCGACACTGTGGCGCTGCTGAGCGAGAGCCAATCACGCCCTGATCTGGTGGAAACTTTGCGCCACGCCTGCGCCCGCCTGCAAGCCCAAGCCTTTCAAATCACCCTTCCCACACAAGCCAGCCCACGCACGCCGCTGATTCGCTCCACAGGCGCGAGCACGGCCATCGCAGGCATCGCGCCCGTAGTGCAGGCGCTGGCCGCTTGCAGCTTGGTAATCGACTGCACAGTAGAAGGTTTGATGCACGCGCCCGAGCTACCAGCCATTTTGAAAGGCAATGGCACGAGCCAACCTAAGGTGATCTACATCAGCAACGAACACCCCGAAGCTTTGTGCCGCTTGCTGGGCGACGAAACGCTGGAGCAACAAGTCAAAGCCCACAGCAAACGCCTGCGCACAGCCAAAACGATGCATGTGACCAGCGTTGCAGGCACTGATCTGCACATTACTTTAGACGGTGCGCCCAGCGGCGGCAATTGGGGCAGCACCAGCAAACCCGGCACGATGACGCATTTCCCCGGTGGTTTGGTATTGGCTTTTCCCAAGGCCGGCAGCGTCAACGGTCGTTTGGTGCTTGGCGTGGGCGATGTGAATCTCGCATTCAAGCGCTACATTGAGCAGCCGATTGTGCTCACGATTGAGAATGACCACATCACCCACATCGAAGGCTCAGGCGTGGATGCTCAGCTCATGCGAGATTACTGGGCTGCTTGGGCACAGATCGATGGCACGCGCGCAGCTTATGCCGTCTCGCATGTGGGCTATGGCCTGAACAAGGCGGCGCGATTTGACAGCATGGCCATGTTTGATAAGCGCGATTTCAACGGCACGGAGTTGCGCTGCGCTGCGGGAAGCTTCCTCTACAGCACGGGCGCGAACGAAACTGCCGGGCGATTCACCCAAGGGCATTTCGATTTGCCCATGCGCGGATGCACAGTGATGCTCGATGAGGTCATCGTGGTGAAAGACGGCGTGGTCGTTACCTAAGCCTGCTGCGTGGGTAGGTTCACAGCATTTTCCAGGTTAGCTCTTCGCCACCACGCAAGGGCTTGACCACCGCTTGGCCAAACGGCACAGATTCAGGCAATTGCCAGCTTTGCTTTTGTAGCGTGATGGTGCCTGTGTTGCGCGGCAGTTGATAAAAATCAGGGCCATTGAATGAAGCAAATGCTTCGAGCTTGTGCAGCGCGCCTGCCGCTTCAAAAGCTTCGGCATACAACTCCATGGCGCTCAGGGCTGTGTAGCAGCCTGCGCAGCCGCTGGCATGCTCTTTGAGGTGGGCAGGGTGAGGGGCGCTGTCTGTGCCAAGGAAGAATTTGTTGGAATCGCTGATCGCTGCTTGCACCAAGGCCACGCGATGCGTCTCGCGCTTGAGCACAGGCAGGCAGTAGTAATGTGGGCGAATACCACCCGTAAAAATAGCGTTGCGGTTGTAGAGCAAATGGTGCGCGGTGATGGTGGCGGCTGTGTAAGCCCCAGCTTGCGCCACGTACTGCGCGGCTTCTTTCGTGGTGATGTGCTCGAACACGATTTTCAGTTCTGGGAAATCTTTTCGCAGCGGAATGAGCTGCTGCTCGATGAATACCGCCTCGCGGTCAAACAAATCAATCTCGCTGCTCGTGACTTCGCCATGCACGAGCAACAAAATGCCTTCGCGCTGCATAGCTTCCAGCGTCTTGTACGTCTTGCGCAGATCGGTCACGCCCGCATCGCTGTTGGTCGTCGCGCCCGCCGGATACAGCTTGAGTGCCACCACACCAGCATCTTTAGCGCGCTTGATTTCATCAGGCGGCAAGTTATCTGTCAAATACAGCGTCATCAAAGGCTCAAACTGCACGCCTTGCGGCACTGCAGCCAAGATGCGCTGTTTGTAGGCCAGCGCCTGCGCAGCGGTAGTCACAGGAGGCTTCAAATTGGGCATCACGATGGCGCGTGCAAATTGCGCTGCGGTGTGTGGCACGACCGTGTGTAGCGCATCGCCATCGCGCAAATGCACATGCCAATCGTCGGGGCGGGTGAGGGTAATTTGTTGAGTCATGGGCTGTATTGTCGCAAATGGTCTGTTGCGCAAGCGTCAACAGCTTGCGATACAATTCAATAAATGTATCTTAGGAGCGCTGTTATGCCCGTTTCTCTACGCCTGCCCATACCCATCGAAGCCCAAATCATGAGTTTGAGCTTGCGCTCTGGTATCTCCAAATCAGCCTTGATCGTGCGCAGCATTGAGGAGTACTTGAGCCGCCATGCGCAGCCCAGCGCCTACGACATTTACCAAGAAGTCATGCAGGCATCAGACAATAAAACAAACTCTTCGCGCGCCCCTGAGCAGCGTGTACACAAGTTGGCCCTGCGTGATGCGGTGCAGGCCAAGCAAGCTGCGCGCTCGGGTGCAGCAAAAGTGGCGACTCGCAAAAAATCAGTATGAAAATACTCGCCGACACGGGCTACTTCGTGGCCTTGTTCAACCCAAAAGACCATCACCACGCCCGCTGCAAAGCTTTCTTTGCGCAGTTCCTTGGGGTAACGATCACCACTTGGGCCGTGTTCACCGAGGTGTGCTTTTTGCTCACGCACCATCAGCAAAAAGCCTTCTTTGCGTGGGCGGCTAAAGCACAAGCGCTGGCGCATCTGCGCATTGAATCGCCGCCCCCTGATGCCGTGGCAGCGCTTTGGAGCTTGATGGACAAATACGAAGATTTGCCCATGGATTTTTGCGATGCCAGCTTGGTGTATCTGGCCACGCAACTCAAGATCAAACACATGGCCACGGTCGATTCACGCGATTTCACCGTGTATCGATTACCGGGCAATCAGCGATTTGTGCATGTGTTGGATGCCACAATGAAAAAAGACTGAAGCTGCGTTGCAGCCTCAGTCTTTCGCCCTATCCTTGCGCGGGTATGGCAAGATTAATGCTGGAGGATTTTCGAGAGGAAATCTTTCGTGCGTGGCTGGCGATTCTCAGGATGATTGAAGAACTCATCCTTATTGCAGTCTTCCAAAATATGGCCACCCACATCGATGAAGATCACGCGGTTGGCTACTTTGCGGGCGAAAGCCATCTCGTGGGTCACCACCATCATCGTCATGCCTTCGTGTGCGAGCTTGACCATCACATCGAGCACCTCGCCCACCATCTCAGGGTCAAGCGCGGAGGTGGGCTCGTCAAACAGCATCACGATAGGATCCATCGAGAGAGCGCGCGCAATGGCCACGCGCTGCTGCTGACCGCCTGAGAGTTGGCCGGGGAATTTGTCTTTGTGTGCCATCAGGCCCACACGATCGAGCATTTTGAGGCCGCGCACTTTGGCTTCATCGGGCGTGCGATTGAGCACCTTGATTTGCGCAATCGTGAGGTTTTCTGTGACGCTCAAATGCGGGAACAGCTCAAAGTGCTGAAACACCATGCCCACTTTGGAGCGCAACTTGGGCAAATCGGTTTTGGGATCGTGAATGCCAATGCCATCGACCCAAATCTCGCCTTGCTGAATCGGCTCAAGTGCATTCACCGTTTTGATCAACGTGGATTTGCCTGAGCCCGAGGGGCCGCAAACCACCACCACTTCGCCTTTGTTGATTTTGGTGGAGCAGTTATTTAAAACTTGCACCTTACCATACCACTTGGATGCGTTTTTGATTTCAATCATGTTTGTATCTCCAATATTTTCAATTCATGTGATCAGCGAATGATCTGGATTTTTTCTTGCAACTTGCGCGCAGCGAATGACAGCGCCAAGCACATGAAGAAATACACCACAGCAGCGAGCAAATAAGCTTCCACCGGGCGGCCTAAGTTTTTACCAGCCGTCTCAAAGCCTTTGAGCATGTCATACGCGCCAATGGCATAAACAAGCGAGGTATCTTGAAACAAGATGATGGTCTGCGTGAGGAAAACGGGCAGCATGTTGCGAAACGCCTGCGGCAAAATCACCAGCTTCATGTTTTGCCCATAGGTCATACCAACCGCTTGACCTGCATGCACCTGCCCACGCGGGATCGACTGAATACCCGCGCGCACAATTTCAGAGAAATACGCGGCTTCAAAAGCAATGAAGGTGATGATCGCGCTAGTCTCTGCACCCAGTGGCCGGCCAATGGCAAACGGAATTAACAAGAAGAACCACAGAAGCACCATCACCAGCGGAATGGAGCGCATCGTATTAACATAGGCTGTGGCGGGCAGTGCCAACCAAGGCTTACCCGACAGGCGCATGAGTGCGAGCACCGTGCCTAAAATGATACCGCCAATAGTGGCCACCACCGTGAGCCAGATACTGAAGAAGAAGCCTTTGGTCACAAACGGGCCAATGACGCTCCAATCGAAAAATCCGAAGTCTAAATTTCCCATGATCAGTGTCCTCCGCCCATGCCGCCTGCGGCTACAAAGCCCGGCACTGCAGACTTTTTCTCGATGTAGCCCATCACGCGGTTGACTGCAAAGGCGGAGATTGCGTAAAGCAAGGTCACGGCCAAATACATCTCCACGGGCTTGCTGGTTTCCTCACCCGATTGACGGGCAAAAAAGGTGAGCTCCGCAATCGACACCGCAAAAGCGACTGAAGAATTTTTCACAATATTCATCGACTCAGAAGTCAGCGGCGGAATCACGATGCGCAGCGCCATTGGCAACAGCACATAACGGTAGGTTTGCGGCGTGGTGAAGCCCACTGCCATCGCAGCATAGCGCTGGCCTCGCGGCAGTGCCTGAATGCCTGAGCGCACCTGCTCGCTGATACGCGCGGATGTGAAGAAGCCCAAGGCCAACACCACCAGCACCACAGAAGGCACGCTTTTGAGCACCGGGAAGATAGCCGGAATCACAAAATACCAAAGGAAAATTTGCACCAAGAGCGGGATGTTGCGAAACAACTCTGTCCATGCATTGCCAAAGCGCACAAGCCACGGCGAATTAGGCAGTGTGCGTAAGGTTCCCATGAGCAAGCCCATGACCAGCGCCACCACGAGCGAGCAGAAAGCGACAGACAAGGTCCAGCCCCAAGCGGACAAAATCCAGTCAAGATAAGTTTGGTCGCCGCCCTTGCCAAAGCAGCTGGCGATCATGTCGCCTGATGTGGTTTCTTTGCAGAAAATCTGCCAATCGAGTGCCATGTTTTCTCCTCATTCTTGGTATTTTGTTTGTAGCACGAATGATGCCAAAACTAAACCCCTGCCAAGTGATACCTGACAGGGGTTTACCTAGGACACCACATTTTCAGTGCGTCCTGATGCCGTCAAGCCAGATTACTTCTTGACAAAGTCTTCTGCGGGCTTGGAATTCAAGCTGGCCCAAGCTGCCTTGGTGTCCGGCGTAGCAGGCATGTTCACGTTGACATTCTTTGGAGGAATGGGTTGGGTGAACCACTTATCGTAGATTTTTGCGATTTCGCCAGATTTAACCAAATCAGCAATCACGTCGTTGCCCAACTTGAGGAATGCAGGATCGTCTTTGCGGATCATGATGCCAATGGGCTCAAGGCTCAAAGGCTCACCCACCACGCGGTAATCAGCGGGGCTCTTGGAATTCACGATATTGCCGATCAGGATTGATGCATCCATCACGAAAGCATCAGCACGGTCTGTTTCAAGCAATAAGAAGCTGTCGGCATGGTCTTTGCCAAAGACTTCTTTGAAATCAATACCCGTGGCGCGCTCATGCTTGCGCAGGAGCTGCACCGAGGTAGTTCCTGTGGTGGTTGCCACATTCTTTGCATTGAGCTGCGCAATGCCAGTGATGCCAGATTTGGTCTTCACTGCAATGCGCACTTGCTCCATGTACACCGTGTTCAGGAATGACACGTCTTTGGCGCGCGTAGCGTTGTTGGTGGTCGAGCCGCACTCGATATCAACCGTGCCGTTTTGCAGCAAGGGGATGCGGTTTTGTGACGTGACAGCTTGCAGCTTGGTCTCAACCTTGCGGCCCACTTGCTTTTCCAGTGCAGCTACGATGCGCGAGCACACTTCAACGTGGTAGCCAGCGAACTTGCCATCGCCCAAGGTGAAGGACAGCGCGCCAGA
>JAYVJQ010000197.1:0-8130 GCA_043769055.1 Allobrachymonas sp. | reverse complement strand
GGCATTGGCGCTTTGATTGCCTTGGAGATGGGCTTCGTGCTGATGGGTGGTTTCAGATTGACCGAAGGGCCGCAAACGCCTGAGGTGCTGGCCGCGCAGGCCAACAACACCAAGGCGCTGGGCGTGTTGCTCTACACCGAATACATTTATCCAATGGAAGTAGCTGCCGTGCTGCTGCTGGTTGGCATTGTGGCCGCGATTGCGCTCACACTGCGTGAGCGCAAAGACAGTAAGCATGTGGATGCTGGCGATCAGGTGCGCGTGAAGGCGCGTGATCGCATGGAGATCATCAAAATGGATGCTACCAAAGATGTAGCGCTCCGCGCAGATTCTATGCCGGCTAATGGCTCAAATGATGCTAAAACTGAAGGAGCCAAAGCATGAGCTTGACTCTGGGCCACTTTCTCACCTTAGGTGCACTCTTGTTCGCACTCTCGGTGATCGGCATCTTCTTGAACCGTAAAAACCTGATCGTACTGCTGATGGCCATTGAGCTGATGCTACTCGCGGTCAACATGAACTTCGTAGCTTTCTCCTACTACCTAGGCGATTTGCACGGTCAAGTGTTCGTATTCTTTATTCTCACCGTAGCCGCCGCAGAATCTGCGATTGGCTTGGCCGTTCTCGTGCTGCTGTTCCGCAACAAGGCCAGCATCGCCGTGGATGAACTCAACACGCTCAAGGGATAAATCATGGCAAGCACCTTGAACGCAACCACTCTTCTGATCGTACCGCTCGCGCCTCTGGCAGGCGCGCTGCTCGCCGGCATCTTGGGCACGCAACTAGGCGGCAACTGGATTGGCCGCCGCTTATCGCATTTCCTCACCATCCTTGGTGTGCTCGTCGCCTTCATCATTTCAGCGCAAACGCTGGTCAAAGTCATTGATGGCGCGCGCTTCAATGAAACCATCTACACCTGGATGGTGATCGGTGGCCTCAAGATGGAAATCGGCTTCCTGGTCGATGGCCTCACAGCAATGATGATGTGCGTCGTTACCTTCGTCTCGCTTATGGTGCATCTCTACACCATTGGCTATATGGAAGAAGACGAGGGCTACAACCGCTTCTTTGCCTACATTTCCCTCTTCACCTTCTCCATGCTGATGCTCGTGATGAGCAACAACATGCTTCAGCTCTTCTTTGGCTGGGAAGCTGTGGGCTTGGTCTCGTATCTGCTGATTGGCTTTTGGTACAACAAACCGACGGCGATCTTCGCCAACATGAAAGCCTTCTTGGTCAACCGCGTGGGTGACTTTGGCTTCATCATGGGCATTGGCTTGATCGCTGCATATTCCGGCAGCTTCAACTACACCGAAGTGTTTGCCAAAGCGCAAGAGCTGGCTGCGATTGAATTTCCGTGGTACATCTTCGGTCAAGATGCGATGCTGGTGACCGTGATCTGCATTTGCCTCTTCATCGGCGCGATGGGCAAATCAGCCCAGTTCCCCCTGCATGTGTGGCTGCCTGATTCGATGGAAGGCCCCACGCCGATTTCTGCACTGATTCACGCGGCGACGATGGTGACTGCAGGCATTTTCATGGTGGCGCGTATGTCGCCACTGTTTGAGCTGAGTGATACCGCGCTCAATTTCATCCTCATCATTGGCGCGATCACTGCGCTCTTCATGGGCTTCATGGGCATCATTCAAAACGACATCAAGCGCGTGGTGGCGTATTCCACGCTCTCGCAATTGGGCTACATGACGGTAGCGCTCGGCGCATCGGCCTATGCTGGCGCGGTGTTTCACCTCATGACGCATGCTTTCTTCAAAGCTTTGCTGTTCCTCGCCGCTGGCTCAGTCATCATGGGCTGCCATCACAACCAAGACATTCGCTACATGGGTGGCCTGCGCAAATACATGCCGATCACGTGGATCACCTCGCTGCTCGGCTCGCTCGCTTTGATTGGCACGCCTTTGTTCTCTGGCTTCTATTCCAAAGAAAACATCATTGAAGCGGTGCATTACAGTAACTTGCCGGCCTCTCAGTTTGCCTTTTGGGCGGTGATGGCGGGTGTGTTCGTGACATCGTTTTACTCTTTCCGCATGTACTTCTTGGTGTTCCACGGCAAAGAACGCTTTGATCAGAATCCCGATGCGCATCACGGACATGATGATCACCACGGTGATTCACACGGGCATGATGACAAGCCGCACGAGAGCCCGTGGGTCGTCACTGTGCCGCTGCTGCTGCTGGCGATTCCTTCGGTGGTGATTGGCTTCATGGCTGTGCAGCCGATGCTATTCGGCGAGTTCTTCAAAGACTCCATCTTTGTGGAAGCCACCAAGCACCCCGCGATGACCAAAATTGCTGAAATCTTCCATGGCCCGCTGCAAATGGCAGGCCATGCTTTCGTCACCTTGCCTTTCTGGCTGGCTATTGCAGGCGTGGCGCTGTCGTACTACATGTACATGGTCAACCCCGCCTTGCCCGCTGCGATCAAAGCGCGTGTGATGCCGATCTACACCTTGCTCGAGAACAAGTACTACATGGATTGGTTCAACGAAAACGTGCTCGCCCGTGGCGCGCGTGGCTTGGGTCAACTCTTCTGGGACAAGGGCGACAAAGGCATCATCGAAGGTGGCTTCGTGAATGGCTCTTGGAAGCTTGTGGGCGCGATCTCTGGCTGGGTGCGCCGCGCGCAAACTGGCTACATCTATCACTATGCATTGGTGATGTTGCTGGGCGTGTTTGCCATGCTGAGCTACTTCGTTTGGTTCAACAAATAAGAAGAAACAGGAATCACGACCATGGGTTTATTGAGTGCTGCTATTTGGTTGCCGATTGCTTTCGGCGTGTTGCTACTGGCCTTGGGCCGCGATGATCAAGCGCGCGCCGTGCGCTGGATTGCGCTTGTGGGCGCATTGCTCAGCTTCCTCATCACCATCCCGCTGTACACCGGCTTCAAGCTCGGCACGAGCGCGATGCAGTTCACAGAAAACATGCCGTGGATCACCCGCTTCAATGTGCACTACGCGCTTGGCGTGGATGGCATCTCGCTGTGGTTCGCATTGCTCACCTCGTTCATTACCTTGGTGGTGGTGATTGCCAGTTGGGAAGTGATCACTGAGCGCGTCAACCAATACATGGGCGCTTTCCTCATTCTCTCGGGGCTGATGATTGGTGTGTTTTGCGCGCTTGATGGTATTTTGTTCTATGTGTTTTTTGAAGCCACGCTGATACCGATGTACATCATCATCGGCATCTGGGGCGGGCCGAATAAGATTTACGCTGCCTTCAAATTCTTCCTCTATACCTTGCTTGGCTCACTGCTCATGCTGGTGGCGCTGATTTACTTGTACACCGCATCGGGTGGCAGCTTTGATATTCTCACTTGGCATAAATTGCCCTTGGGCGCGAGCGCGCAGACCTTGCTGTTCTTCGCCTTCTTCGCTGCCTTCGCAGTGAAAGTGCCGATGTTCCCGGTGCACACTTGGTTGCCTGATGTCCACGTGGAAGCGCCGACTGGCGGCTCTGCCGTGCTGGCAGCCATCATGCTGAAACTCGGTGCGTATGGTTTCTTGCGTTTCTCCATGCCCATCTTGCCCGATGCTTCGCAGGAATGGGCGGCTTTAGTGATTGGTCTGTCGCTGGTCGCCGTGATCTATGTGGGCTTGGTGGCGATGGTGCAGCAAGACATGAAAAAGCTGGTGGCTTATTCATCAGTGGCGCACATGGGTTTTGTGACGCTTGGCTTCTTCATCTTCAACCCGCTCGGTATTGCAGGCGGCATTGTGCAGATGATTGCGCATGGTTTTGTATCGGCTGCGATGTTCCTGTGCATCGGCGTGCTATATGACCGCGTGCATTCGCGCGAGATTGCCAGCTACGGCGGTGTGGTCAACACCATGCCCAAGTTTGCTGCCTTTGCTTTGTTCTTCGCCATGGCCAATTGCGGCTTGCCGGGCACGGCGGGTTTTGTGGGCGAGTGGATGGTGATCATCGGCGCGATTCAATACAACTTCTGGATTGGTTTGGCCGCTGCCTCTGCCTTGATTTTCGGCGCAGCCTACACGCTGTGGATGTTCAAGCGCGTATATCTCGGGCCGGTGACGAATGATGATGTGAAGGGCTTGACGGATATCAATGCCCGTGAATTTTTGGTGATGGCCTTGCTCGCTGCCGCCACGCTCTGGATGGGCGTGTATCCCAAGCCATTCACCGACGTGATGGATACCTCGGTGCAAGATTTGATCAAGCACGTTTCCGTCAGCAAACTCAAATAAGAAGGCACGATTCAAGATGGAAAAAAATGCTTTGATGCCTTCCTTGGTGGTGGCTTATCCCGAGATCGTGCTGCTGGTGATGGCCTGCGCGATTTTGCTGTTTGATCTGTTTGTTAAAAACCCGCGCCGCACCGCCACCCATGTGCTCACCTTGGCCACGCTGGGCGTAGTGGCTGTGATGCATGCGCTGATCGCGCAAGAAGCGCAAACCGTGTATGCCTTTGGCAATATGGTGGTGAGCGATCCCATGGGCCATTGGCTCAAGTGCTTTGCCTGCATTGCCATGGGCGTGATGCTCGTGTATGCGCGCCCTTATGCGCAAGATCGCGGCATGTTGCGCGGCGGCGAGTTGTATACGCTCTCACTGTTTGCGCTCATGGGCATGTGCGTGATGATCTCGGGCAATAATTTTCTCGTGATCTATGTGGGCCTTGAATTGCTCACGCTTTCTAGCTACGCGCTCGTTGCGCTGCGCCGCGATAATGCTGCCTCCACCGAAGCCGCGATGAAATACTTTATTCTCGGTGCGCTGGCCAGCGGCTTCTTGCTTTACGGTTTGTCAATGCTGTATGGTGCCACCGGCTCGCTCGATATTTCAGTCGTGTTCAAGCAAGTGGCTTCGGGCACTTTCAAGCAGCAGGTGCTGGTGTTTGGTCTCGTGTTCATCGTGGCGGGCTTGGCGTTTAAGTTGGGCGTGGTGCCTTTTCATATGTGGGTGCCTGATGTGTACCAAGGCGCGCCCACGGCGATTACGCTCATGATTGGCTCTGCGCCTAAGCTGGCCGCCTTCGCAATTTGCATCCGATTGCTGGTCGAAGGTTTGCTACCCTTGGCCAAAGATTGGCAGCAGATGCTGATGTTCCTCTCGATCGCTTCGCTGCTCATTGGCAATTTGGCGGCGATTGCGCAAACTAATTTGAAGCGTATGCTGGCCTTCTCCACGATTGCGCAAATGGGCTTCTTGCTACTCGGCTTGCTTTCAGGCGTGGTGTTCACTGGTAATTCGGGCAACACGGCGGGTGCGGCGGCGGCATATTCTGCCTCAATGTTTTACGTCATCACCTATGTGCTGACCACGCTGGCTACATTCGGCGTGATCTTGCTGCTCGCGCGTGATGGATTTGAGAGCGAAGAGATTTCTGATTTAGCAGGTCTGAATCAACGCAGCCCGCTCTACGCTGCGGTGATGGCTATTTGTTTGTTTTCTCTCGCAGGCATTCCGCCGATGGTCGGCTTCTTTGCCAAGCTCTCGGTGCTGCAGCCGCTGATCGCCACAGGGCAAGCGATGTACATTGGTTTGGCGATTTATGCGGTGCTCATGAGCTTGATTGGTGCGTTCTACTACTTGCGCATTGTGAAAGTGATGTATTTTGATGAGCCGATTACCGCCGTGGCCGTGACTTCTACAGCGGAAGTGCGCACCGTGCTCGCCATCAATGGTGCATTGGTCATCATCCTCGGCGTGTTCCCCAGCGGCTTGATGCAACTGTGTTTGCAAGCCATTGTGAAAACCTTGGCAGCTTAATGCTTTTGCATCTGGCCTACAGTCGTTTTCATGGGTCAAACTGAATCAGTCTGGGCGGTGGTGGTGCTGGCATTGCTGGCAGCTAATTGGCCGTTCATCACGCAGCGGCTGCTGGGCATCTTGCCATTGAAACAGGGTAAAAATTTAGGCATTCGCTTGGCCGAGCTGATCGTGATGTATTTCGTGGTGGGCGGCATCGCCCTGCTGCTGGAGCAACGCCTCGGTCAAATCGCACCGCAAAAGTGGGAGTTTTATGCGATTTCGGCCACGGCGTTCATCACTTTCGCCTTTCCCGGCTTTGTATGGCGTTATTTGCTCAAAGGCAAGGCGGCTTGATGGCCGCGCTTGACTTAACTGAGACGATGGTGAGCAGCGAGAAGCTGCTCAGCGGAAAGTTTTTGCACGTCAAGCGTGATGTTGTGCGCTTGCCCAATGGCCGCGAGGCGGGGCGCGAGTATGTGGTGCATCCCGGTGCAGTGGTGCTGATTCCTTTGCTGGACAACGGCGATGTGGTGCTGGAGCGTCAGTTTCGCTACCCCATTGGTCAGGTGATGATCGAGTTTCCTGCGGGCAAGCTCGACCCGGGCGAAGAGCCACTCGTGTGCGGCCTGCGCGAGCTGCATGAAGAAACGGGCTACACCGCTTCAGAGTGGGCCTATGCCGGCCCGATTCACTTGGCTATTGCCTACTCAACCGAAGTGATTCACGCTTACTTCGTGCGCGGCTTAAGCGCTGGACAGCGAGCGCTCGATCCCGATGAGTTTTTAGAAGTGTTCACCGCGCCTGCGCAGCAATTGCTCGCATGGTGCGCAGATGGCACGGTCACTGATGCGAAAACGCTTTCTTGCGCGATGCATCTCTCGCAGTATTTGAGCGGTCAGCGCGAGCTGGGCTGGCAATCCGTGCCGCGCATGGCGAGAGCTACAGCATGAAAGTGCTCGATCTGCAATGCGCGAATCATCATGGCTTTGAAGGCTGGTTTGGCAGCGAAGATGATTTCCAAAGCCAACTCTCTCGCGGCTTGGTGCAATGCCCGATTTGCGAGGATGCGCAGATCAGCAAGAAGCTGTCTGCGCCGCGCTTGAATTTGAAATCAGTGCGTGAAACGAATACTTCAGACACTCCTAAATCAATAGCACTTCATGCAGATTCTATGTCGGCTAATGCCCCAAAAGAGTCTGAAAACTTGCCTCAAACAATTTCTGAGCACCCCATGCAAGCCTTGATGCGCAACCCAGAGTTCCAAGAGGCTTATATGCAGATGGCTAAAGAGGTCTTGGCTAAAACGGAAGACGTAGGCACTGAGTTTGCCAGCGAAGCGCGTAAAATTCACTATGGCGAAGAACCCCAGCGAGGTATACGCGGCCAAGTTAGCCGTGATGAGGCGATTGAGTTGCTTGATGAAGGCATCGACGTGATGCCGCTGCCTTTGCCCGCTGCGCTCAAGGGCACATTGCAGTAAAGCTTAGACTTTTAAGCGATCAACGCGTGAAGAATTTGCGCTGCTGGCAGAGTTTTGCAACCGCTTGCATTTTGCCCACTCCACAGAGGAGAAAAATCACTTTTCCCAACTTGTTCTGATGCGCTGCGCAGTGGGGCAATTCCAGCGGCAGATGTGGGGAACGCGGGTGCAGTCGTGTTCAATGCGCCAAGATCTTGCATCACACGATTGCGAATGCCGCGCGCGGGGCGACCTGTGAAGAGGGTGGTGAGTTCGGTGTGATGCAGCTCAGGGTGCGCTGCACTGCGAGTGAGTGCAGCGCGATGCACGGCAGAAGTGGTGGCTTCCGGGCAGAGCATGAAAGCCGTGCCAATTTGCACCGCAGATGCGCCGAGTACAAACGCGGCTTGCACTCCTGCGAGATCTGCAATGCCGCCTGCGGCAATCACGGGCAGCTTCACCGCCTGCACGATTTGCGGTAGCAGCGTGAATGTGCCTTGCTGGGTGGCCAATTCAGAGGCCCAATCACTCGGGAAGCTGTGCGACAAGCCCGCATGCGTAGCATCGCGCAGCAAAAACACACCGCGATGCCCACCCGCTTCCCAGCCCTGCGCAATGATCGCATCTGCGCCATGAGCCTCCAGCCACTTAGCCTCAGCCACCGTGGTGGCGCTACTCAAAACTTTGCCACCCCAAGCCTTGATGCGCTGCACCAGAGTTGCATCGGGCAGCCCAAAATGAAAGCTCACCACAGGCGGGCGATAAGGCTCAATCAAGTCGCACAGTGCAGCAGAGAAGGGCGCACGGCCTGCACCAAAGGGGATGCTGGCCACATCAATGCCATGCTCCGCGTAGAAAGGCGAGAGCAGCTTGCGCCAAGCAGCTTCGCGCTCAGCTGTGGCAACTTCTGGCGGCGGCGGTGTGTGGCAAAAGAAATT
>JAYVJQ010000196.1:0-4618 GCA_043769055.1 Allobrachymonas sp. | reverse complement strand
GCAGAAAACATTTACTACATCGGTGATCTGATTCAGCGCACCGAAAATGAGTTGCTCAAGACCCCGAATTTGGGTCGTAAGTCGCTCAACGAAATCAAGGAAGTGCTTGCCTCGCGTGGTCTCACGCTCGGTATGCGTCTTGAGAACTGGCCACCGGCTGGTTTGGACAAGCAACGCTGATCGCTCCAAGAGCTAAATCAGCAGCAAAGTGCACCAGCGCGTACCTGATACGGCGCGCTGTTTTAAATAATTGAAAGGAAAGCACCATGCGTCACGGAAACGGACTTCGTAAACTTAACCGCACCAGCGCCCATCGCCAAGCGATGCTGCGCAACATGATGAACTCGCTGATTCAGCACGAGGCCATCAAAACCACCTTGCCCAAAGCCAAAGAGCTGCGCAGCGTGATCGAGCCGATGATTACCTTGGCCAAGGTCGATAGCGTCGCCAACAAGCGCCTCGCGTTTGCTCGTCTGCGTGATCGTGACTCAGTGACCAAATTGTTCGCTGATCTCGGCCCACGTTTTGCCAAGCGCCCCGGTGGCTACACACGTATCCTGAAAATGGGTTTCCGTGTGGGCGACAACGCACCGATGGCTTTTGTGGAGTTGGTTGAGCGTGCGCAAGCTGCTGCAGCCGAAGCACCAAAAGCCGAATAAATATACTTTGCCGCATTGCAGCAAACAGCCATGCAACGCGGTAAAATACAAGTATTGACGCGGAGTGGAGCAGCTCGGTAGCTCGTTGGGCTCATAACCCAAAGGTCGTTGGTTCAAATCCAGCCTCCGCAACCAAAATAAAAGCCAGCCTAGTGCTGGCTTTTTTCATGCCCGCGAAAATTGTGTAATCACAATAATAGAAGTATTGCTCCAGACTTACACAGGTTTTTCCCCGATAGCAAAATTAAGTTTTGGCACTACGATTTCTTTTTTTAGTAGAAGGAATCTGCATGGCCTCCAAACTCATTCTTGATTATGTTTACGAGCACGAAACCAATCGTGCCAACCAGGTGTACCTGACCCAGCCTTTTGGGGGCGACAAGGTGGTCGATTACACATGGGGCCAAGTGATGGATCAAGCGCGTCGCATGGCCACGCATTTGAAGGCGCAGGGCTTTGCACCCGGCTCACGTATTGCCATCCTGTCCAAGAACACCGCGCACTTCATGATGTCAGAGCTTGCTATTTGGATGGCTGGCTATACCACTGTCGCTATCTTCCCCACCGAAGGCGCTGATACGGTCAACTATGTGCTCACTCATAGCGAAGCCAGCCTGCTCTTTGTGGGCAAGCTCGACAGCTGGGATCAGCAAAAAGGCGGTATCCCCGCCGGCGTGCCTTGCATTGCCTTGCCACTCGCGCCCAAGACCAGTTATGAGACCTGGGACAGCATTGTGGCCAAAACACAGCCCGTCGCAGGCAAGCCAGCGCGCGCAGGCGATGACCTCATGTTCATCATGTACACCTCCGGCTCCACGGGCACACCAAAAGGCGTGATGCACAGCTTTGCTCGCGGCTCTGCCGCAGCTGAGGGCATTGTGGCCTACCAAGAAAAAGAGCTGGGCCAGGGTTTTGAATACCGCGTGCTCTCTTACCTGCCTTTGGCGCATATTTTTGAGCGTGCTTGGGTCGGTTGCAGCGGCTTCGTGATGGGCCGTGGCCGGATTTACTTTGCTGAATCGCTCGATACTTTTGTGCAAGATTTGCAGCGCGCGCGCCCCACCGTGTTTATCTCGGTGCCTCGTTTGTGGCTCAAATTCCAGCAAGGCGTATTGGCCAAAATGCCGCAGAAAAAACTCGATCGCATGTTGGGTATCCCCATCCTGGGCAACATCGTCAAGAAGAAAGTGCGTCAGAAGCTGGGCTTGAACGATGTGAAGATGGCGGGCTCCGGCTCTGCGCCTATTCCTTCTAGCTTGATTGACTGGTACCGCCGCCTCGATCTGCATTTGGTCGAAGGCTATGGCATGACCGAGGATTTCGCTTTCTCCCACACCACTACCAAAACGCAAAAACTGCCGGGTCATGTGGGCATCACCTTCCCCGGTGTGGAGCGTCGCTTAGATGAGCAAGGCCAAGTGCTGATCAAATCGCCTGGCACGATGGTGGGTTACTACAAGCAGCCCGAGCTGGATAAAGAAGTGTTCACCGCCGATGGCTTCTTCCAAACCGGCGACAAAGGCGAGCTGTCCAAAGACGGGCAACTCAAGCTCACAGGCCGCACCAAAGAACTGTTCAAAACGGCCAAAGGCAAGTACGTTGCGCCTGCGCCGATTGAAAACTTGATCAACGAAAGCTCAATGGTGGAGTTGTCGATGGTCTCTGGGGTAGGCCAAGCGGCAGCGTATGCCTTGGTCGTGCCAGCGGAAGGCTTGCGCCCCAAGATGAACGATCCGCAAGTCAAGGCTGAGTTTGAAGCCGAGATGAAATCAGTGCTCAAGCGCGTGAATGACAAAGTGGCCGATTACGAGCAACTGCGCATGATCGTGGTCGCCAAAGAGCCGTGGAGCATCGACAACGGTCAGCTCACGCCGACGATGAAAATCAAGCGTGCCAAGATTGAAGCAGCAGTGGCCGGCAATGTGGACAAATGGTTTGAAACCAAAGGCGCTGTGATCTGGTCTTGAGACGAGTGAACTGATCAGGTTGCCCAACGCCCCTTCATCGGGGCGTTTTTTTTGCTATTTTGCGCAGAACGATCCACTAGGATGTAGTTGTTTAACACTACTAAATTGATAGCGTTCTGCGCATATTCTATGCCGGCTAACTGCATAAATCGCTTTAAAAGTTGGCTTCAAAACATGTGAGAAGCCGCCTCTAAGAGCCCGGTAAAATCTAGGGCATGCAATCTGTTAAAAAACAACTGCTCAGCGCCTTGGCCGCTGAGCTTGAAAACTTATCTCCCGGCGCGGGGGCGAAGGCCGCTTTTGAGTCGCCTAAGGTTGCCGAGCACGGTGATTTTGCGTGTACGGCAGCTATGCAATTGGCCAAAGCCGCCAAGAAGAATCCGCGTGAACTGGCCACCACTTTGTGCGATGCGCTCAAAGCCACGCCGGCTTTTGCGCAATGGGTGAGTGGTTTAGAAATCGCTGGGCCGGGCTTCATCAATGTGCGATTGAAGCCTGAGGCCAAGCAAGAAACCGTGCGCGAAGTGCTCGCGCAGCGCGAGGCCTTTGGCCATCAGAGCGCCACCGGCAAAAAAATGATGGTGGAGTTTGTCAGCGCCAACCCCACCGGCCCACTGCATGTAGGCCACGGGCGGCAAGCTGCGCTGGGCGATGCGATTTGCAACCTCTGGGCCACGCAGGGCGAGCAAGTTCACCGCGAGTTTTATTACAACGATGCGGGCGTGCAGATCAACAATTTGGCGCTCTCCGCCCAGCTGCGTGCCAAAGGCTTCACGCCCGATAGCCCCGAGTGGCCCAAGGGCGAAAATGCCGGCGTGTACAACGGCGAGTACATTGCCGATATTGCGCAAGACTTTCTTGCCAAGAAAACCGTGCAGGCCGATGACCGCAGCTTCACCGGCAGCGGCGATGTGGAGGATATCGAGAGCATTCGCCAATTCGCCGTGGCCTATCTGCGCCGCGAGCAAGATTTGGATTTGCAGGCATTCCGCTTGAAGTTTGACCATTACTACCTCGAATCCTCGCTCTACAGCTCAGGCCGCGTGGCGCAAACTGTGCAAAAGCTCATTGAAGCTGGCAAGACGTATGAAAAAGACGGCGCGCTCTGGCTCAAAAGCATGGATTACGGCGACGACAAAGACCGCGTCATGAAAAAGAGCGATGGCTCTTGCACCTATTTCGTGCCCGATGTAGCCTATCACCTGGCCAAATGGGAGCGCGGCTTCACCCGCGTGGTCAATATCCAAGGCACTGATCACCATGGCACGATTGCGCGCGTGCGTGCGGGCTTGCAGGCAGCCGGCAGCGGCATCCCAGAGGGCTATCCCAATTACGTCTTGCACACCATGGTGCGCGTGATGATGGGCGGGCAAGAAGTGAAAATCTCAAAGCGCACTGGCGGCTACGTGACTCTGCGCGATTTGATCGGTTGGACATCGACCGATGCCGTGCGCTTCTTCTTGCTCTCGCGCAAGCCCGATACCGAATACGTTTTCGATGTCGATTTGGCGGTGGCCAAAAACAACGACAACCCGGTGTTTTACGTGCAGTATGCACATGCCCGCATCTGCTCGGTGCTGGCTGCGTGGAGTGAGAAAGACGGCGGCCAGTACGAATTGCTGCCCAGCGTCGATCTTGCAGCGCTGAACACCCCCGCCGCGCAAAGCCTCATGCTGGCGCTGGCCAAGTACCCCGACATGCTCACCGCCGCCGCGCGTGATTTTGCGCCGCATGATGTGACGTTCTACTTGCGTGACTTGGCCGCTACTTACCATTCCTACTACGATGCCGAGCGCATCTTGGTCGAAGATGAAAACGTGAAAAAAGCTCGTTTGGCGCTCGTGGCAGCCACAGCGCAGGTGCTGAAAAACGGCTTGGCCGTGCTGGGCGTGAGCGCACCCGTTAAGATGTGAGGATGATTCCAATGCATGCATCGACCTCGCGCCACCTAGGCCTGCAACGCCCCGCCCAACGTGGCGGCACATTTTTGGG
>JAYVJQ010000195.1:0-2961 GCA_043769055.1 Allobrachymonas sp. | reverse complement strand
TCGTGCAGCTTGAGTTCAGCTTGCCAAGCGGCTTTATCGATGCTGGTGACTGCTGCGTACTGCTCTTGGGTGAAGTTCAGGCCGGTCCAGTTGAGTTCTTCGTAGCTGGGAGAAACGCCGAAGATGTGCTCATTTCCAGCGGCTTGGCCTTCGATGCGGTCGATCATCCACTTTAAGACGCGCATGTTTTCGCCATAGCCGGGCCAGATGAATTTGCCATCACCTCCTTTGCGGAACCAGTTGGTGGTGAAGATTTTGGGTTGCACAGCCCCGGTAGAACTTAGCTTCTTACCCAAATCAAGCCAATGCTGGAAATAATCGCTCATGTTGTAGCCCATGAAGGGCAGCATGGCGAATGGATCGCGGCGCACCACGCCTTGCTGGCCGAAGGCGGCGGCAGTGGTCTCGCTGCCCATGGTGGCGGCCATGTAGACGCCTTCCGTCCAGCTGAGCGCCTCGGTCACGAGCGGCACGGTCGTGCTACGGCGGCCACCGAAGATGAAGGCATCGATTTTTACGCCTTTGGCATCATCCCAAGCTTCGTCCAGCGCGGGGTTGTTGGTGGCGGCTACTGTGAAGCGGGCATTGGGGTGCGCCGCCTTCGCACCAGTCTCTTTGGCGATTTGGGGAGTCCAATCCTTGCCTTGCCAGTCGATGGCGTGGGCTGGAGCGTCGCCCATGCCTTCCCACCACACATCGCCATCGTCCGTTAAAGCGACATTGGTGTAGATCACATCTTTGTCCAAACTTTTCATGCAATTTGGATTGGTGAGCGTGTTCGTGCCGGGAGCTACGCCGAAGTAGCCCGCCTCGGGGTTGATGGCGCGCAATGTGCCGTCAGCTTGCGGCTTGATCCACGCAATGTCGTCGCCAATGGTGGTGACTTTCCAGCCATCAAAGCCGGCGGGCGGGATGAGCATGGCAAAGTTCGTCTTGCCGCAGGCAGAGGGGAAGGCAGCGGCGACGTGATATTTTTTTGCAGGCTGACCATGCTGCGCGGGCTTCGTCACGCCCAAAATCAGCATGTGCTCAGCGAGCCAACCTTGATCACGGCCCATCGTGGATGCAATACGCAGCGCGAAGCATTTTTTGCCCAGCAGTGCATTGCCGCCATAGCCTGAGCCATAGCTCCAAATTTCGCGGGTTTCGGGGTAGTGAACGATGTACTTGGTTTTGTTGCAAGGCCAGCTGATGTCTTGCTGGCCGGGTTGCAAAGGAGCCCCGACTGTATGAACGCAGGGCACGAAATCTCCGTTTACACCGATCACGTCGTACACCGCTTTGCCCATGCGCGTCATGATGCGCATGTTGACCGCAACGTAAGGCGAGTCGGAGAGTTCGACGCCCACGTGAGCAATGTCGCTCCCCAAGGGCCCCATCGAGAACGGTACGACATACATCGTGCGGCCTTTCATGCAGCCGTCAAAAAGCGGGTTCAATGTCGCGCGCATCTCAGCGGGTGCGGCCCAGTTATTCGTTGGGCCTGCATCTTCTTTTTTCTCGGAGCAGATGTAGGTGCGGTCTTCCACGCGGGCCACGTCAGATGGATCGCTCCAAGCGAGGAAGGAATTGGGGCGCTTAACGGGATTGAGCTTTTTGAACGTACCAGCATCGACCAGTTGTTGGCACAGGCGGTCGTACTCCGCTTGACTGCCATCGCACCACTCAATGGATTGCGGCTTGCAAAGGGCCACCACATCGGCCACCCAAGCAATCAGCTTGGCGTTTTTCACATAGCTCGGTGTCCCTAATTCGAGACCCTGCATCACGGGTGCGTTCATACAAAATACTCCAGAAGTTAAAAATCAGATTTCGACAAGGCTCAGGGCACAATGGGCAAATGCGAGGCTCTAAGCTTTGACGAAATCTGATGCGCCAACCCTCAAATTTTAAAACCCCCCCCTTGAGTTACCTGTCAGTTACAGCGAAATCTATGCAATCGACGCATGACTTTATGCCTCTCCGAAGAAACCTATTGCTGGGCTTGGCAAGCTTCAGCGTGGGTGCTTTGGCGCAAAACGCGCCGATTCGCGTGGCAGCGGCCAGTGATTTGAAATTCGTTTTGAGCGAGTTGGGTGCGAGATTTGAGCGCGAAACAGGTTTGCAACTGGCCATCACCTACGGCTCGTCGGGTAATTTGGCGCGGCAACTGACGCAGGGCCTGCCGATGGACTTGTTTTTAAGCGCCGATGAAGCCCTGATTGATCGGCTGCACAAAGCGGGCTGGGCGCGCGATGCAGGCGTGGTGTATGCGCGCGGGCGGCTGGCTTGGGTGGTGCCCAAAAACTCCCAAGCAGCTCTTGATGCCGATTTGAAAGGCTTGAAAGGCCACAAAGGCAAACTATCCATTGCCAACCCCGAGCACGCGCCTTATGGCCGCGCCGCGCGCGCAGCCTTGCAACAAGCCGGGCTGTGGGACAAGCTGCAACCTCAACTCGTCCTCGGCGAGAACGTCAGCCAAGCCATGCAGTTTGTGAGCACGGGCGCAGCGCAGGCTGCCCTGGTGGCGCTCACACTGGCAAGCGCACCTGAGCTGGCCGCGCGCATTCGCTATACGGCAGTGAACCCCGCGCTGCACCCGCCGATCATTCAGCGCATGGCCTTGCAGCGCAACGCAGGATCTGGTGCGCAGCGCTTTTACGAATTTTTGCAATCGCCTGTTGCTAAGCAACTTTTCCAGCAGCATGGCTTGTAAATCGATTGCGCTGTTAGGTTTTTGAATCCTCGCACGACTCTTGCGCGTAGGAATGTTTCATACGCTAGTATTACGACGAGTGCATTTGCTTGATGTCAAATGCTTGAACTCCACTACCACTCTAATCTGCATCTGGTTGTGATTGAGAGCACTCAATGACCCATCAAGATGTCATCAGCCAAGTTTTTATCGTGTACGCCAAACTTGTCTACTAGGGTTGTGCTCGCTTCATTCAGTCCTAACACCTCCACTTCTGCTCCCTTGCG
>JAYVJQ010000194.1:0-5338 GCA_043769055.1 Allobrachymonas sp. | reverse complement strand
TACAGGCCCTGCTTGCCAGCAAAGGTGGTGTGATTTTTCACCAGCTCAGACACCTTCAGCGCCGGCGTGACTTCCCAAGGAATCGTCGTGCCTTGGATCGTGCCTTTAGACAATGCATCGGTCACTGCGGGCACTGGCATGCCCACGGGGGTTGCGCCCAGCTTGGTGAGCATATTGGAGATCACGCGCGAGCCGCCGCGAATTTTCATGCCGCGCAGGTCTTCCATGTTGGTGACAGGCTCTTTGGTATGAAACAAGCCTGCACCGTGGGTATGAACGCAAATGAGCTTCACATCCTTGAATTCTTCCATCGCGTTTTTTTCCACATACTCTTGGAAGGCGCGCGAGCTGCTCTCTGCGCCCGAGGTCATGAAGGGCAGCTCAAACACTTCGCAGCGATTGAAGCGGCCAGCGGTGTAGCCCAGCACCGTCCAAGTGATGTCGGCCACGCCATCGCGCGCTTGGTCAAACAGTTGCACGGGCGTGCCGCCCAAGGCCATGGCGTTGAACTGCTGAATCTTCAAGCGCCCGCCCGATTCTTTTTCTACCTTGGCAATCCACGGCGCAATCGCGCGCGCAGGAATTGTGGCTTGCGCGGGCAGCATTTGGTGAAAGCGCAACGGACCCTGCTGAGCTTGGGCTAGGCCCGAAGCGCCTGCCGCTGCTGCTGCACCTGCAGCTAAGAATGCGCGTTTAGAAATCGTCATGGTGTGTCTCCAAAAATAGGATGGATAAAAATGCTCTTGTGATGGCATGATTAGAGAGCAAAAAGCGCTGTGTAAGCGCCAAGCAAGCAGCCTAGCAGTTATGCAAAAGCTCAATATCCGTAGTTGCCCCATGCCAAAAACGCTCAGTTTCGGGCATTCTCAGAACCATGGATTTAAAGCAACTCGAATACTTCGTGCGCGTGGCTGAGCTGGGCAGCTTCACGCGGGCCGCGCAGCAGTTGCAAATTGCCCAGCCTGCACTCTCGCGTCAAGTGCGTTTGCTTGAAGTGGAGCTGCGGCAAAACCTGCTGCTGCGCAATGGGCGCGGCGCATTGCCCACCGAGGCAGGCAAAATGCTGCTAGAGCATGGGCGCGGCATTTTGCACCAGGTGGAGCGCGCCAAAGAAGAGCTGGGCCGCGCGCGCGGCGGCTTATCGGGCCGCGTGGCGGTCGGCATGCCCACCAGTGTGGCCAAAGCGCTGGCCGTGGCCATCACTCGCGAATTTCGCTCACGCATGCCGCAGGCCACGATTGCCATCAGCGAAGGCTTGTCTGTGGCCATGCAGGAAGCTTTGCTGAACGGGCGACTGGATATCGCCCTGCTCTACAACGCCATGCCCACACCTGAGCTAGAGCTCACGCCGCTCTTGGAAGAAGCCTTATTTCTAGTGCAACCCACTGCAAAGAAACCTACCGTCAATAGCGTTTCAACTGCTGCAAAAAAATCAAAACCCACAAAATTCCCCTTGTCTGAGCTGGCCGCGCTGCCGCTGGTGATTCCCACACGGCCCAATGCGATTCGCAACTTGGTCGAGACTGAGCTGGGCAAGATTGCTTTGAAACCCACGATTGCTTTGGAGATTGATGGCGTGGCCGCGATTCTTGAGCTGGTGGCCGATGGCGCGGGCTCAGCCGTGTTGCCGCAAAGCGCTGTGCTCAGCGCGTCTGCCATGCAGCGCTTTGAAGTGCGCCAGATTGCAGGGCTCAACTCGCGCCTGAGCTTGGCCACCAGCGCGCTGCGCCCCATCACGCTCACCCAGCGGGCCATGCAAGATTTGATCGTGAGCTTGGCCGGGCCACTGATTGTGACGGCAACTGCTTAAAACCACTATCAATACAATAGCACTCTACGCATATTCTATGCCGGGCAGATGCCGATTTTGCTTCGAAAATGAGCCTCCCATCCATTACACCCCGCATGAGCGCTGAGCGTGCGCAGGAGATCGCGCAAAGCCTTGATCTGCGCGATTTACCTGCTGATTTTTATGCCAACCCGTACCCCGTGTACGACTGGCTGCGCGCGCATGAGCCCGTGCGCCGCATGCCCGATGGCAGCTTATTTCTCACGCGGCATGCCGATTTGGTGAGCGTGTACCGCGATGCGCAACTTTTCAGCTCCGACAAGCAAGCTGAATTCACCCCAAAGTTCAACAAACGCCCCTTCAATTTCAACAAACGCCCCTTCGGTAGCGAGGGCGCTAGCTCCCCGCTGCACGAGCACCACACCACCAGCCTCGTCTTCAACGACCCGCCACTGCATACCAAGGTGAGAAAAATCATCATGGGCGCACTCTCGCGCCGCGCCATCTCCGAGATGGAAGCTGGCTTGATTGAGCTGGTCAAGGGCTTGCTGGATAGGATTGAAACCCAAGGCGGCGGCTGCCTGATTGAAGACTTTGCCAGCGCCATTCCGGTTGAGATCATCGGCAACTTGCTTGGCATCCCGCATGAAGATCGCACCCCGCTGCGCGCTTGGAGTTTGGCCATCCTCGGCGCACTAGAGCCCAAGCTCAGCGCCGAACAAGAGGCTCTGGGCAACCGCAGCGTGAGCGAATTCAAAAGCTATCTGCAAGGCTTGACGCACCAGCGCCGCCAACACCCCGGCAACCCCGATCACGACGTGCTCACCCGCCTCATTCAAAGCGAGCCAGAGTTAAGCGAAGTCGAACTGCTGCAAAACTGCATCTTCATCCTGAACGCAGGCCATGAGACCACCACCAATCTCATCGGTAACGCCTTGATCAGCCTGCAAGAGCATCCACAGGCTTTGCAGCAGATGCTATCAATAGGTGAGCAATCTAGGCAGAATATACGCCGGGAAGAGGCCGATTTCGATCAAAAAACAAGCCCAGAGCAGCCTGCACAGACCACCGCAGCGCTCGACACCTCAGTCGATGAATTCCTGCGCTACGAGTCCAGCAACCAACTGAGCAACCGCCGCGCCATCGCCGATTTCGAGCTTGGCGGCCAGCGCTATCCCGCCGGCACTCTCCTCACCCTGTGCATCGGCGCCGCCAACCGCGATCCCGCCGTCTTCGATAACCCGGGCGAACTTCAACTAGCCCGAAGCCCCAACAAACACCTCGCCTTCGGCTTCGGCATCCACCAATGCGCGGGTTTGAGCCTAGCCCGCCTGGAAGCCCGCATCGCCATCGCAGCCTTCCTCCAGCGTTTTCCCAATTTCCATCTCAGTGCCCCGCCCGTTCGCGGTGGACGAGCAAGGTTTCGTGGGTTTTTAAGCGCACCGTTTCTCTCGTACTAAATATTCAACGCGGCAGCGGTATCCCTGCGAGCGTCAACATTCAATATGCAACTGATAAAATAGACAGGTGTCCAAAAAGCCCTCCGCCCACCCCACCCCCAGCCTGATCCGCTCCTCGGCTGCGGAATACCTCACCTTTGTAGCAGCCACTGGCCAAGCCGAAGCCAGCGTAGAGATGCGCTATGAAAACGAAAACATTTGGCTCACCCAGAAGATGATGGCGACGCTCTACGATGTCACCGTATCGGCCATCAACCAACATCTCAAGCGCATCTTTGCCGACAGCGAACTAGAAGAACAAGCAGTTATTAAGCAATACTTAATAACTGCTGACGACGGTAAAAACTACCAAGTCAAGCATTACAGCCTGCAAGCCATCATCGCCGTAGGTTTCAAAATCGAAAACGAGCGCGCCGTCCAGTTCAGAAAATGGGCTAACCAGATCGTCAAGGATTACACCATTCAGGGCTGGATCATGGATGCGGATCGCCTCAAGAATGGTGGCAGCATTTTGGACAACGCTTTTTTTGAGCGCCAGCTCGAAAAAATCCGAGAAATCCGCCTTTCCGAACGCAAGTTCTATCAAAAAATCACCGACATCTACGCCACAGCCTTGGATTACGATGCCAGCGCCGCCGCCACCAAGCGCTTTTTTGCAGCCGTTCAAAACAAAATGCACTACGCCGTGCATGGGCAAACTGCCGCTGAAGTGATCGTCAACCGCGCCGATCATCACAAACCCAACATGGGACTCACCACCTGGGAAGATGCCCCTCTAGGCAAAATCCACCCCTACGATGTGAGCGTGGCCAAAAACTACCTTAGTGAATTTGAGCTTGGCCAAATGCAGCGCATCGTCTCGGCCTATCTGGATATGGCAGAGATGCAAGCAAGGCGAAGAATGCCCATGACCATGCAAGACTGGGAAAGCCGCTTGGCAGGCTTTTTAAGAATTTGGGACCATGAAGTCTTGCAAGATGCCGGCCAAGTAAGTGCCGAAATTGCCAAAGCCCACGCCGAAACCGAATTCGAGAAATACCGCATCACCCAAGATCGACTGTTCATCAGTGATTTTGACCGCCTGCTCAAGAATTAGACGCTATCAATACATGAGCACTCTGCGTAGATAATACGACGGCTACCTGCTGATTTCAGTAAGAATTAATGCCCCAGCGCATCCGGCGTGGTCAATCAGATAACAGGCATAACGCGTGAGCATGATGTCGTCGATCTCGCGCTGGCTTCCTGAGCCTAAATCAACCATTTTCCTGATGCCAGGAAAATGGTTGTCAACGTGATGCCCAGAGACCTCACAGGCCGTTTTGGTTTTGCCCACGACGTTGAGAAAGTTCTCCCACTTGGAATAACCCCACAAATGCTGGATATCACGAGCCAACCAGTACTCCCAATTCAATAGCATGCCGCGCAGATTCTATGCCGGCAAACTGCCTATTTGACCTATAAATTCATGTGCAGATGCCACCGCCGCCTGAATATCGTCAAGAGTCAGCGCTGGATACGCCGCAAGCAACTCGTCGGCAGATCACCCATCCGCCAGCCGCTCGGTCAAACACTCGGCCGAGATTCGAGAATTTTGATGTGCGCCTTGCCTGCCAACACAGCCGAATGCGACGCGATGCAGAATGCCCCGACTTCTTTGGTAGCGATATTCACGTTTCAATCCGCGCGACCGTACGGGGCGCGACCGATGTGTGCCGTTCGCGCGCAGTATCGCGCATGTAGTTTCAATCCGCACGCCCCGTGCGGGGCGCGACCGGCTTTGAGCGCATTGCCCGCGCCGCCGTAGATGTTTCAATCCGCGCGCCCCGTGCGGGGCGCGACCACCATTCAGCAGCGCGGTGACGATGGCAACCTTGTTTCAATCCGCGCGCCCCGTGCGGGGCGCGACAGTCGATTTTTCGAGCCCTAAAAGATACGTCATTGTTTCAATCCGCGCGCCCCGTGCGGGGCGCGACTTAATGAAAACGCCTGTCGCACTTCCCTCACTTGGTTTCAATCCGCGCGCCCCGTGCGGGGCGCGACGTAGAGCAACCCAGCACCGCCCAAGATTAGAAGGTTTCAATCCGCG
>JAYVJQ010000193.1:0-11418 GCA_043769055.1 Allobrachymonas sp. | reverse complement strand
TTGAACTATTGTTTCGCACCAATCGAACATAGTAGCGAGCAGCAGTTGTACTATAACCAACAGCTCCAAGATTGAAGCTTACGAACCAAGCTTCGATAGTGCTGTCCGCAACAAATGAAGATGACCAAAACCAACTAGGTGGTGTTTGAGGAAATTTATCGATGTCGATGGTTGGTGCGCTTGAGCTAGTTGTGCAGTGCCAGCTAACTGGCTTGCCTTGATCTCGAAGATTCCTTACATCCTCAACAAAACCTTCGCTGCAATAGCGCAAACTGTGTAACTCGCGAATTGTAGGTAAACGCCAATCACGTTTACCCAGATAGCCAGTCCTGTTGAAAGATTTCGCAACAAGGTTGGCAGCAAAAAAATCTACCTCTTTAGCCTCTCCAACGCAGGTTTTACCACTCCATGATTACCCCAAACTACAACGTTGCCATTCGAGATCGCCCATCTTGACAGTGCCGTGAGCCGATTGACTACCAGCAGCACTCGCTCCATGATGTGTCAGAGCAGCAAGCATCACGATAAATGATCCGAGTATTAGATGAGAGACGGCATTCATAGTAAAGGACAAGGAATATTGCGCCGCAGAATTCAACTGCATGACAAAGCATGCACAGGCGCAAAGCTTTTGCGATGCTCTGCGCAAGCACCGTGCGCTAGCAGGGCCGCCATGTGCTGGGCTGTGCCGTAGCCTTTGTGTTGATCGAAACCGTAGAGCGGGTATTTCTCATGCAGGGTTTCGCATTGACGATCTCTGGTGACTTTGGCGATGATCGACGCGGCAGAAATCGCGGGAACGAGCGCATCGCCACCCACAATGGCTTCGGCGAGCACTTTGAGCTTGGGGATGCGATTGCCGTCAATCAATACTTTTTTCGGCTGTAGGCGCAGGCCATCGACTGCGCGCTGCATGGCTAGCATCGTGGCTTGGAGGATGTTGAGGCGATCAATTTCTTCGACGCTGGCCTCGCCCACGCTCACACACAGCGCTTTGGCATGAATCTCGGCAAAGAGCTTTTCGCGGCGCAGGGCGGTGAGCTTTTTGGAATCGTTCAAGCCTTTGATCGGGTTTAAATCGTCCAAAATCACGGCGGCGGCTACCACGGAGCCTGCCAAGGGCCCACGACCAGCTTCGTCCACACCCGCAACCAGCCCTGGCGCATCCCACGACAGCGCGGCCTGCTCGGTGAGCAAGGGCGCAGCTCGTCTGGCGCGCTTTTTAGCGGGGGATTTAGCAGGAGGTTTAACGGGTGAGGACTTGGGCGATGGCATCGGCAGCCAATTCGGGTGTGTTGCGTTGAAGATCGGTGTGCAGCGCAGTGAAGCGTTGCTCTAGGGCACGTATTTTCTCAGGAGATTGCAGCCAAGTTTGGGCTGCCTCAGCTAAAGCCTGCGGCGTGCAATCGCCTTGCAACAATTCGGGCACAACAAATTCACCGCAGAGAATATTGGGCAGCCCCACCCAAGGCTGGATTTTTTTGCGGCGCATGATTTGCCAGCTAATCCAATTCATATTGTAGGCAATCACCATCGGGCGCTTGAACAGTGCGGCTTCTAAAGTGGCCGTGCCGCTGGCCACAATTGCTACGTTGCATGCGGCGAGCACAGCATGCGACTGCCCTTGCACGAGCTGCACGCGATCCAAAACAGCTGCTTTTCTGGCAGCGCGCTCAATCGCAGGCATCAGCGTGGGGACGCAAGGAACTATGAATTTAATAGCACTCCGCGCATATTCCATGCCGACCACTGCCCCAAAAAGCCTTGAAATCAGGTACTTCACCTCATCTGCGCGACTACCGGGCAGCAAGGCCACCACCGTGTCTTCATCCTTCAAACCGAGCAATGCGCGAGCCGCAGCGCGAGCCGGCTGCATCGGGATCACATCCGCCAGCGGGTGGCCCACGTAGCTGGCTGCAATACCCGCTTCGTCGTAGATTTTTTTCTCAAACGGGAAGATGCACAGCACGTGATCAACAGCCGAGCGGATTTTTTCGATCCGCTCAGGCCGCCAAGCCCAAATACTGGGGCTCACAAAATGCACCGTCTTGATGCCAGCGCTTTTCAGATCGCGCTCCAAATCCATGTTGAAATCGGGCGCATCGATGCCGATGAAAAGATCAGGCTTGTCACTGAGCAATCGCGATTTGATTTCATCACGAATGCCCACAATTTCGCGGTAGTGCCGCAGCACCTCGATATAGCCGCGCACTGCCAGCTTCTCGCTCGGCCACCAAGCTTGCATACCGCGCTTGGCCATCTGCGGCCCACCAATCCCAAAAAACTGCGCATTGGGCCAACGGGCTTTTAAGCCATCCAGCAGCAGTCCGCCGAGTAAATCGCCAGAAGTCTCGCCTGCAACCAGTGCGATACGCAGCGCTTTCTCGGTCATGTGAGATCAGCGGACGATGCCGCGCTGAGGATTGGTTTGCTCTAAAAATGTGAGCATACTGCGCACATCTTGCGCCGCCTCGGGGTGCTTTTCGCTCAGATTTTCAATAGCCAGTTTGGCTGCATCCAGCGTCAAGTCATCGCGGTACAAGGCTTTGTGCATCGCCTTGACTGCTGAGATGCGCTCGGCGCTAAAGCCCCTGCGGCGCAAGCCTTCAAAATTCATACTGCGCGCAGCTGCCGGCTGACCTTGGCACATCACATAGGGCGGCACATCGGCAAACAGCAGCGAGCACATCGCCGTCATCGCGTGCTCACCAATCCGCACGAACTGATGCACCACGGTGAAGCCGCCCAAAATCACAAAATCCTCCACGATCACATGGCCAGCAAGTTGCGAATTATTGGCCATGATGGTGTCATTACCCACGATGCAATCGTGTGCCAGATGCACATAAGCCATCAGCCAATTGCGGTCGCCCACGCGGGTGATGCCGCCGCCTGCGGGCGAGCCGATGTTGAAGGTGGTGAACTCGCGGATCGTGTTGTCGTTGCCAATGATCAGCTCGCAAGGCTCGTCGGCGTATTTCTTGTCTTGCGGAATTGCGCCGAGCGAGGAGAACTGAAAAATCTTGTTGCGCTGGCCTATTGTGGTGTGGCCTTCAATCACCGCATGCGAGCCTACAGTTGTGCCCGCGCCGATCTTCACATGCGGGCCAATCACGCTGTAAGGGCCAACACTGACTGAGCTATCAAGCTGGGCTGCTGGGTCGATGATGGCGGTGGGATGGAGGAGCGTTTGCGCCATGTGGGTACTTCTGATCAAGTGCAGACTCAAGCGATTTTGCGCATCGCGCAGGTCAGATCGGCTTCTAGCGCCAACTCCGTGCCTACCAAGGCTTGCGCTTTGTATTTGAAGATGCCCGCCTTCATGCGCTCATACGTCACATGCAAAATCAACTGATCACCGGGTTCAACCGGGCGCTTAAAGCGCGCACCATCGATGCCAGCAAAATAATACAGCGTGTTCTCATCGGGCAGCAGATCCAGCGTTGCAAACGACAAGATAGCCGCTGCTTGCGCCAAAGCCTCCAGCATCAACACGCCCGGCATCACGGGGCGATGCGGGAAATGACCTTCAAAAAATGGTTCATTGATCGTCACATTTTTGATTGCTTTGATGTACTTGCCTTTTTCCAGCTCCAGCACACGATCGACCAAAAGAATAGGGTAGCGATGCGGCAGCATCTTCAGAATTTGGTGAATGTCCATCATGATTTGTTCAGGGTCTTTTCAAGTTCGCGCACACGGTCGCGCAAGGCATGCAATTGTCGCAGAGTCACAGCGTTTTTCTCCCACGCCTTGTTGGTGTCGATAGGAAACATGCCGGTGTACAGGCCGGGCTCACTGATGGATCGCGTGACCGTGGTGCTGGCTGAAATATGCACATGATCGGCAATTTCTAAGTGCCCCAAAATCACCGCGCCACCGCCCACGGTGCAATAGGCACCAATCGTTGCACTGCCCGCCACCCCTGCATTGCCCGCCATCGCAGTGTGTTTGCCAATCCACACGTTATGGCCGATTTGAATCAGGTTATCGAGTTTGACGCCGTCTTCGATCACGGTGTCGTCTAAAGCGCCGCGGTCAATGCAGCTATTCGCACCAATTTCCACATCATCGCCAATGCGCACCGCGCCCAACTGCTCAATTTTTTCCCACGATTTGTCTTCTCGCGGCGCAAAACCGAAGCCATCCGAGCCGATCACGACACCTGAATGCAAAATGCAACGCTGACCAAGCACACAACGCTCGCCCACGCTCACACGCGAGGTCAAGCGGGTATTTGCACCAATCGTCGCATGCGCCTCAATGACGCATAGCGGCCCAACGCTGGCGCTTTCATGCACTTGCGCTGTGGCATGAACGACTGCCGTGGGGTGGATTGCCTGCGTGGGCAGTGAATCAGTTTGGCTGCGCCACCACTGGGTGAGCTTGGCAAAATACAAGTAGGGCTGCGGCGTGATGATGCACGCGCCGCCGCGTTGAATTACAGCATCGGCTTGCGTTGCAAACGACTCTTGCAAGATCACGCAACTGGCCTGCGTGCCACTTAACTGCGATACATAACGCGCATGGCTGAGAAAAGCGATGTCGCCAAGCTCTGCTGTTGCCAAGGGCGCAATACGATGGATAGCTACTGCGCCTTGGCCCTGCAACTGGCCGCCCAAAGTCTGAACGATGTGGGCGGCGCTGGTCTGCATCAAAACTTCAGGCGAGTTGACCGCTTCAACGCGTGCCCGCTGCGTCCAAGGCTTTGATCACGCGATCGGTAATGTCGTGCTTGGGGTTGAAATACACAGCTTCTTGCAGCACCACATCGTATTTCTCAGCTTCAGCCACTTGCTTGACGATGCGGTTGGCCCGCTCGAGCACACCTTGCAACTCTTCGTTTTTGCGATTGTTCAAATCTTCTTGGAATTCGCGGCGCTTACGCTGGAAATCACGGTCTTGCTCCACCAAGGTGCGCTGGCGTGTGTTGCGCTGCGTCTCCGACAAGGTGGGTGCGTCTTTTTCAAACTTTTCCGAGGCCACGCGCAAGGTCTCGCCTTGCGCCACCAACTCGCGCTCACGCTTGGCAAATTCGGCCTCCAACTTGGTCTGCGCCGATTTGGCCATATTGGCTTCGCGGAAGATACGGTCTGTATTGACAAAGCCAATTCGAAAATCCTGTGCTTGAGCAGCACCAGCCAGCAAAGCACTCGACACCAACAACACGCTCAAAAGGGTAGATTTCATAACAAAAAACTTCAAAATGTGGTTCCGATCTGGAATTGCAATTTCTGGATTTTATCTCCAGGCTGCTTACGAATGGGCTTGGCAATTGCTAAACGCAAGGGGCCAACAGGAGATACCCAGCTCAAACCTGCGCCAGTCGAGGCGCGCATCTCTTGGAAAGAGTACTGTTCCTTTTCGCCAAATACATTGCCCACGTCAAAGAAACCAAATAACCGAAGTGTACGATCATTGCCTGCGCCAGGAAACGGCGATTGCAATTCCATCGCACCCAGCAGCTTCTTGGGTCCACCCAAATACGATCCGGTTATATCGCGCGGCCCCAAAGTGCCCTGCTCGAAACCACGCACGGACCCCAAACCGCCGGCCGAGAAGGTTTTGAACACCGGGAAGGGTGTTCCACTCATGCCTTTGCCCCAAGCAAACTCGCCGTTGAAGGCCAAGGTGAATTGCTTGTTCAACGCAATGTATTGTTGGTACTGGTAGCTGCTGCGCAAATATTTGGCATCGCCAGCAACACCCCATTCGCCATTCAAACGCTGCAACTGCCCTTTATTGGGCGAGATTGCGCTGTCGCGTGTATCGCTGCTCCAGCCGACAGTCAGCGGAATCAATGTGCTTTTCAAACCAGCCTTATTGGCAAACGCGAGGTACGCAGCCGGGATGTTAGTGCCCGGGACAATATCTGTCTGCTCCAAGCCAACGCCAAAAAACACGGTCGTTTGCTCAGAAAATGGGACGCCAAAACGCAAACTTCCGCCACGCGAGTTGATCTGATAATTAGAAGTATCCGCTGCAACGGGTTTTTGCTTGCGGAGATAAAAATCGATGGACCGCGAAACACCGTCTTTGGTGAAATACGGATCGACCGCAGTGAACGCAACAACCCGGTTGGTCTTGGAGGTGTTGAAATCCACCCCCAAATAATTACCTGAGCCAAACACGTTTTCCTGTTGCACTTTGAGCTGAAGCGAGAGCTTATCGGAGCTAGAAAAACCAGCGCCAAGTGTGAAGTTGCCCGTGGGCTTTTCTTCGACTTTGACGTTCACATCCACCTGGTCGTTCGTATTTGCGACATCCGAGGTGTCCACATCCACGTTTTTGAAGTAGCCTAAGCGGTCCACCCGATCGCGCGAGAGTTTGATTTTTTCGCCGTCATACCAGCTCGATTCAAACTGTCGCATTTCGCGACGAATCACTTCGTCGCGGCTACGGTTGTTGCCGGCAATATTGATTTTGCGCACATAAGCGCGGCGCGAGGGGTCGGCCACGATGGTAATCGCCACTGTGTTGTTCGCGCGGTTGATGTCCGGGCGAGCTTGTACCTGAGCGAATGCATAGCCGAAATTACCAAAATAATCGCTGAACGCTTTGGTGGTTTCAGCCACGCGCTCGGAGTTGTAAGCTTGCCCGGGCACGATCTTGACAAAGGTTTTGAACTCCTCTTCTTTGCCCAAAAAGTTACCTTCCAGCTTCACGCCCGAGACGGCAAAACGCGCGCCTTCTGTGATGTTGATCGTGATGGCAATGCTTTGTTTGTCAGGGGAAATGGCCACTTGGGTGGAGTCGATCTTGAATTCCAAATACCCGCGCGTGAGGTAAAACGAGCGCAAATTTTCCAAGTCGGCATTGAGTTTGGTGCGTGAGTAGCGGTCGCTTTTGGTGTACCAACTGAGCAAGCCGCCCGAATCCAAATCAAACAAGCCCTTGATGGTGCCCTCGCTGAAGGCCTGGGTGCCGACAACGTTGATTGATTTGATCTTGGCCACATCGCCTTCAATCACATTGAAATTAAGATTCACGCGGTTGCGCTCAATCGGCGTCACGGTGGTGATCACTTCAGCACCATACAAGCTGCGGTTCAGGTACTGACGCTTCAATTCTTGCTCGGCGCGGTCTGACAAGGCTTTGTCGAACGCCCTGCCCTCGGCCAAACCCACTTCGCGCAAGGATTTGAGCAGTACTTCTTTGTCGAATTCTTTGGTGCCCGTGAAGCTCACATCAGCAATTGTGGCGCGCTCCTCCACAATCACCACCACCACGGAGCCCTGCACATCGATGCGCACATCTTTAAACAGACCCAAGCCGAAAAGGGAACGAATTGCAGCTGCGGCCTTGTCATCGTTGTAGGTATCGCCCACTTGAAAGGGCAAGGAAATGAATACCGTGCCAGCTTCAACACGCTGCAAGCCTTCCACGCGAATATCGCGCACGGTGAAGGGATCAATGGCCCACGCGGAGTAACTCGCAGCTATTAAAAGAGTAGCTACTGACGCACGGAATATACCGGCTGGTGAGTGTTTTTTCTTCAAAATCATGTGTCTTTAACAACCAATCACCGTTTGCCAATACAAACAGCGCCCAGCCATGCTTTTCTTTCAATATCAGCCAAAAATACGGTGTACGTCGTTGAACAAGGCCACGGCCATCATGGCCATGAGCACAGCCACCCCGCCGCGTTGCAAGCGTTCGAGCCATGCTTGGGTCACAGGTTTGCCCGTAACCGCCTCCCACAGATAATACATGAGGTGGCCGCCGTCCAAAACCGGAAGTGGAAGCAAATTAAGCACGCCTAGGCTGACGCTGATGAGCGCAATGAACACCAAATACTGCATCAGGCCCAAACTGGCCGACTTTCCGGCCACATCCGCAATGGTCAGTGGCCCACTCAAATTTTTCAGCGATGCCTCGCCAATCAGCATTTTCCCCATCATCCGCAGGGTGAGCATGGAGATGTCCCACGTCTTGACAGCGCCAGCCCACAAGCCCTCGAACACGCCATAACGTACCGTGACCATTTGGGGCTGCGAGCCGACCATCGCCTCAATGCGCCCGACAGTTTTATCGCCCTCTTGCCGCGTGCCCACAAGAATCGGCAAACTGATCGGCTGGCCTGCGCGCTCAATGTTCCAATTCTTTTTAACAGGTTCGCTGCCCAGAACGGATTGGCGGATCATCTCGCGCAGCTGCGCACCATCGGCCACGGCTGCGCCATCAATCGACAGCACCACATCACCCGCCTTGAGGCCCGCTTTATCGCCCGCGCCACCTGCCACCAACTCATTGACCACAGGTCGCGTCCACGGCGCAGCAATGCCGATCTTGCGATACATCTGTGCATCGGCTTCACGAATGTCCAAGCGCGTGACAGGCAAGCTCACTTGGGCAGTATTGCTGCGACCTAATGGGCGAATTTGCAGCTTCAAATCGTAGCGATCCAGCGCCGCACGCGTCACATGCCAGCGCAAATCTTCCATGGAGCGAATCGGCTCCATCTCGCCCTCCGAGCCCACGACAGCCAGCACCTCATCGCCGCCCTTCAAACCCGCTTCTTGCGCGAGCGAGGCAGCTGGCGGCTGCGCGATCACGGCCTTGGCCTGCTCCGAGCCCACCCAATTGATCCCGGCATACAACAACACCGCGAGCAGCAAATTTGCCACAGGCCCAGCGGCCACAATCGCCGCGCGCTTGGGCAAAGACTGCGCATCAAAGGACACCGCCTTCAAATGCGCAGGAGCTGCTTCGCCTTGACCCACCATCTTCACATAACCGCCCAGCGGAAACGCTGCAATCACAAATTCTGTGTCTTGCCCGGGATGCTGCTTTTTCGGCTTCCATTTGATGAGCGGCGTGCCAAAGCCGACCGAGAAGCGCGTGACTTGCACGCCGCAGGCCACCGCCACGCGGTAGTGCCCATATTCGTGAATCGCAATCAAAATACCCAGAGCAAAAATAAAGGCTACGACGGTTAACATGCCAATCCCTTGACGAACTGCTCAGCGGCGCGGCGGCTACTTTCATCCAGCCCCAGCAAATCCTCCAAGCTTGTGCATCTAGAGGGTAGCACGCGCGCCAGAGTTTCCGTGTTGACCTGATGAATCTGGTCAAAGCGTATCTTCTCGTCTAAAAACGCGGCTACTGCCACCTCGTTTGCCGCGTTGAGCACTGCGCAAGTACCCTCAGCGGCTTGCATTGCCTCCCAAGCCAGAAACAGACCCGGAAAGCGCGCCCGATCTGGTGCTTCAAAGGTCATTGCACCTAGTTTGGAAAAATCCAGCGCCTGCGCGCCGCTTTCCATACGCTCAGGCCATGCTAGGCCATAGGCGATTGGCACACGCATATCAGGCGTGCCGAGTTGCGCCACCACAGAAGCGTCGGTGTACTGCACCATCGAATGAATGATCGATTGCGGATGAATCACCACCTCAATTTTTTCGGGCGGCATGCCAAACAAATAATGCGCCTCGATCACCTCCAGCGCTTTGTTCATCATCGTGGCGGAATCGACCGAGATTTTGCGCCCCATGACCCAATTGGGATGCGCCACGGCTTGTGCAGGCGTCACATCGCGCAGCGTGGCCAGATCGCGGGTGCGAAACGGGCCACCCGAGGCGGTGAGAATGATTTTTTGTACGCGGCGCTGCCAGCTGCTTGCGTCGTCTGGCAGGCTTTGAAACACGGCGGAATGCTCGCTGTCAATCGGCAGCAGCATGCCGCCGCCCGATTTCACGGCTTGCATGAACAGCTCACCGCCCACGACCAGCGCTTCTTTATTAGCCAGCAGCAAGCGCTTACCTGCACGCGCCGCAGCCAGTGCAGAAGCCAAGCCAGCAGCACCCACGATGGCCGCCATCACAGTATCCACCTCGCTGCAAGATGCTATATCTTCGATAGCACTCTGCGCATATTCTACGCCGGCAATCAGTCTTTTTTGCTTCAAAACTCTTGCTAATTCTTGTGCAGAAGCAGGGTCTGCCATCACCACACGCTGCGGCTTGAACCGCTCCACCTGAGCCGCCATCTCGGCCACGTTCGTCGAAGCGGACAACGCATACACCTCAAAGCGATCCGGATGGCGCGCAATCACATCGAGTGTGTTTTTACCCACCGAGCCGGTTGAGCCTAAAACGGTGATGCGCTGTTTTTTCATCGTACTGATTACGCCAGTGAATACAGCATCATGCCCAGCGGCAAGGTGGGCAGCAGTGCATCCACGCGATCGAGCACGCCGCCGTGACCGGGCAACAAACCGCTGGAATCCTTCGCACCCGCGCTGCGCTTGACCAGCGACTCCACCAAATCGCCCACCACGCTCATGGCCACCATGAGCAATGCACCCAAAATCAGCAGCAGCCAACCTTTGCCTGCAAGCAACTTTTGATACAGCGAAGGTGAATCGGCAAAGCTGGGATTGAACACAGCCCAGAGCACCGCAATCAACAGCGCCGCTGCCATACCGCCATACACGCCTTCCCAGCTCTTGCCGGGGCTGATGCCTATAGCCAATTTCTTCTTACCAAAGCGCCTCCCGGCAAAGTAAGCGCCAATATCGGCTGCCCACACAATCACCAAGAGCGAGAGCAGAAAATTAATGCCAATGATTCGAGCCTGCGCAACCGCCAGCCACGCCAGGCACAGCACCATCAAGCCGCCTGCCACACGAATCCCTTTGGGAATTTGCGCCCAGCCAGCCACGCCGCGATGAATCAACCATGCGCCCATCGCAATCCAGATGGCACCCGCAAAGAGCCAAATTTGCGGCAGCTTCATGGCCGGCCAGCCCCATTTCCACATGATGGCGCAAAAGCCCAAACCTTCCAGCGCTGTGATCCAAGCAAGCTTGCCGTGGTAGCCATTCAAGCGCCCCCATTCCCAGCATGCCAAGGTGATCAAAATCAAAGCCACCAACATGAACCATTCAGGCTGCGTCGCAAACAATGCTGGCAACAAAATCGCTAGCAGCACAATCGCGGTGATGATGCGTTGGCCGAGCATACTTTTATGCGACCTGCAAGCTGGTCGTCACTTGCTCAGAGGTTTTGCCAAAGCGCCGCTCTCGCCGCGCGTATTCTGCTAAAGCTGCATCCAGCGCGGCTTCGTCAAAATCAGGCCAAAGCTTCTCGGAAAACACCAGCTCGCTATAGGCACACTGCCAGAGCAGAAAATTGCTGATGCGGTATTCGCCGCCGGTGCGAATCAGCAAATCGGGGTCAGCCACATGCGCGGTGGACATCTCTTTGTCCAAGGCTTCCTCGGTGATCTCTTGCCCACGTGCGGCGAGTTTGCGCGCAGCCTGCGCAATATCCCAGCGGCCACCGTAGTTGAAGCACACGTTGAGCGTGATTTTTTTATTGCCCGCCGTGAGATTTTCCGCTTGCACAAAGCCTGCGCGCACGCGCTCGGAGACTCGTGAGCTGTTCCCCACAAAGCAAATTTTTACGCCGCTTTCAT
>JAYVJQ010000192.1:0-2567 GCA_043769055.1 Allobrachymonas sp. | reverse complement strand
GCAGGCGAGACGATTGGCATCGTCGGCGAATCAGGCAGCGGCAAATCGACGCTGGCGCGCTGCATCATGCGCCTGATCGATTCCACGGTGGGCGATATTTTTTGGGGCGCAGAAAATATCTCAGCACTCAAAGAAGGTGAATTGCGCCCGCTGCGCAGTCATATTCAAGTCGTGTTTCAAGATCCGAATCGCTCGCTCAATCCACGCCGAAAAATCATCGATTCACTGATCGAAGGCGCTATGAATTTCGGAGCATCTCACGCAGATATCATGCCGGCTGCTGCTCAAATTCTTCAAAAAGTCAAACTCCCGCAAGAGGCTTTGCAGCGCTACCCCAGCCAATTCTCCGGCGGCCAGCGCCAGCGCTTGGCCATTGCCCGCGCCCTCATGTGCAAGCCGCAGGTTCTCGTGGCCGATGAGGCGGTGAGCGCACTCGATGTGAGCGTGCAAGCGCAGATTTTGCAATTGCTGCGCGAGGTACAAGCCGAGCTAGGCTTGGGTCTGCTCTTCATCACCCATGATCTGCGCGTAGCTGCCCAGCTCTGCGACCGCGTGATTGTCATGCACCAAGGCCGCATCGTGGAGCAAGGCAAGACGGCGCAGCTGTATGCGAATCCGCAGCAGGATTACACGAAGCGCCTTTTTGACGCTGCACCAAAGAATATCTAACAGCATTAACCCCATCCCGTTCGTCCTGAGGTATCGAAGGGCACGCGAACCCTTCGATACCTCAGGGCGAACGGTGATTAATCATGAAGCAAAGATTTTTATGCGCATTTTTATCGCCGGCTACCAACACGAAACCAACACCTTTGCGCCTACTCTGGCCGATTGGGTAGCCTTCAATGCGGGGGATGCATTTCCGGCGTATCGGCGCGGGCAGGTGTTGATTGACACGTTTAAAGACATTAACATCCCCGTGGGCGGCTTCATCCAAGCGGCGCAGGCCAAGGGCTGGGATCTCGTGCCTTCGGTGTGGGCGGGCGCTTCGCCTTCGAGTTATGTGACGACCGAAGCGTTTGAGCGAATCAGTGGCGATATGTGTGATGATTTGCGCGAAGCAGTCAAGAGCGGTATTGATGCGGTGTATCTGGATTTGCATGGCGCGGCGGTGGCGCAAAACGCAGATGATTCTGAAGGGGAGTTGATCGCTCGCATTCGCGCGATTGTGGGCAGCAGCATCCCCATCGTGGGCAGCTTGGATTTGCATGCGAACGTGACGGAGCGCATGCTGCAAACGGCTGATGCGCTGGTGAGCTACCGCACCTATCCGCATATCGACATGGCCGATACGGGGCGGCTTGCGGCCAAGCTGCTGGAGCGGCGCTTGAAGCGCGGCAGCAAAGAGCCGCTGCACTACCAGCGCTTTGCTTACATGATTCCATTGAACGCGCAAAGCACTTGGTTGCAGCCTGCCAAACGCTTGTACGATGAATTGATCGCAAGCGACTCTGCGCATGATGTGGTGATGAGCTTTTGCATGGGTTTCCCGGCAGCGGATTTTGCGGAATGCGCGCCGATGATTTGGGGCTATGGCGATAAGGCTGAGGCTGCTGTGCAGCAGCTCTATGCCAGCGCCTCGCCACCCAAGCAGTGGGACTCGGGCGTGCTGCCAGTGCGCGAGGCGGTAGCCTTGGCGATAGAGCGAGCAGCGCAGTCCAGCAAGCCGATCATCATTGCCGATACGCAAGACAATCCCGGCGCGGGCGGCGACAGCAACACCACGGGCGTGTTGCATGAGCTATTGCGGCAAGGGGCTGGCAAGCGCTTCCCGAATCAGGTGGCGCTGGGCATGCTCTATGACCCTGAGAGTGCAGAAAAAGTGCATATTTTTAAGCAAAAAGGGCAGGTAGCCGGCACGGAATATGCGCAGAGCGCTATCAAAAAAGAAGTGATTGAATTGAGCTTAGGTAAAGCCGTGCTCACGTTCACCGGGCAATTGAGCGAGCCGCCGGTGCAGGGCGAATTCATCATTGAGCAGATCAGCGATGGCGTGTGCACCTACAAAGGCCCGATGATGACGGGAGTGACCGCGCATTTGGGCAAGAGCTGTGCATTGAACATTGAAGGCATTCGCGTGGCCGTGGTGAGCGGCAAAGCGCAATTGCTTGATCGTGAGCTGCTGCGCATGGTGGGCATTGAAGCTGAGCAAATGAAAATCATTGTGGTGAAAAGCTCGAATCACTTTCGCGCAGACTTCACGCCACTGGTGGCTGACGCAGCAAAGGACGTGATCGTGGCGAAGGCGGCAGGGCCGATGGCAGCGGATGCGGGGGATTTGCCTTGGAAGAAACTGCTGCCTTCTATTTCGCCTCGGTTGCCGGTTTGATTCAAAAAATACAAAACTTCCGGAACACAGAAAGCACAGAAAACAGCCCAGAAGACACAGAAAAAATCCATTTCTTCTTCTGTGTTTTCTGGGCTGTTTTCTGTGCTTTCTGTGTTCCTCTTCCCTCAGCATGTCAAAACTTCAAACCAAAAGGAGAAGCCATGAATACATCGCAAGATTTAGCAGATTGCACAGCCACTGAGCTGCTGGCTTTGTTCAAATCGGGGGCGGCATCGCC
>JAYVJQ010000191.1:0-5164 GCA_043769055.1 Allobrachymonas sp. | reverse complement strand
TGTAGGCCGTGTCGGTGGAAAATTCTGCAGCGCAGGTATCCACACGCTTGAACACAGGGCGCACGCCATGCGCGCGGCGCGCCTCACGAATGGCTTTGTCCGAAGTTTTGAGCAGCTTGGCCAAGCGGCGGTCTGAGAAGCCTTTTTGCTTCAAGCTAAACAGCTCTGCCTTGGTGACTTGCGCCAGCGCTTTATCGCCATGCTGCGCGGTGTGCTTATCAAGCTCCAACTCGATCTGAATGATCTCTTGAATTTGCACCAAGAACCACGGATCGATTTTGGTGATGGCATGCACTTCATCGAGCGACCAACCGGCTGCAAACGCATCGCCCACATACCAAATGCGCTCGGGGCCAGGAGAGCCCAATTCTTTCTCAAGAATCTCGCGATCTTGCGTTTTTTCGTTCATGCCATCCACGCCCACCTCCAAGCCGCGCAGGGCTTTTTGGAAGCTCTCTTGGAAGGTGCGGCCCATGGCCATCACCTCGCCCACGCTTTTCATCTGCGTGGTGAGGCGGTCATCAGCGTCTTTGAATTTCTCAAATGCAAAGCGTGGAATTTTGGTGACGACATAGTCAATGCTCGGCTCAAAGCTGGCAGGCGTTGCGCCGCCCGTGATTTCGTTGCGCAGCTCATCAAGCGTGTAGCCACAAGCCAATTTCGCTGCGACTTTCGCAATCGGGAAGCCAGTTGCTTTAGAAGCCAACGCGGATGAACGCGACACGCGCGGGTTCATCTCAATCACCACCATGCGCCCATCTTTAGGGTTGATGGAGAACTGCACATTCGAGCCGCCGGTATCCACACCAATTTCGCGCAGCACGGCCAGCGAGGCATTGCGCAGGATTTGGTATTCCTTGTCTGTGAGAGTTTGCGCGGGCGCCACGGTGATCGAGTCACCGGTGTGCACGCCCATGGGGTCTAAGTTTTCAATCGAGCAGACGATGATGCAGTTGTCCGCCTTGTCGCGCACCACTTCCATCTCATACTCTTTCCAGCCGAGCAGCGATTCTTCAATCAGCAGCTCGTTGGTGGGCGAGGCTTCTAAGCCGCGCTTGCAAATCGTCTCGAATTCTTCGGCGTTGTAAGCAATGCCGCCGCCTGTGCCGCCCAGCGTGAAGCTGGGGCGAATCACGGTGGGAAAGCCCAGCGTTTTCTGCACAGTCCAAGCATCGTCCATCGAATGCGCAATGCCAGAGCGCGCTGAGCCGAGGCCAATCTTGGTCATCGCATCTTTGAATTTCAAGCGATCTTCGGCTTTGTCAATCGCCTCGGGCGTGGCGCCAATCAGCTCCACTTTGTATTTTTCCAGCACGCCATTACGCCACAAATCAAGCGCACAGTTGAGCGCCGTTTGCCCGCCCATGGTCGGCAAAATTGCATCGGGCTTTTCTACTGTGATGATTTTTTCAACCGTCTGCCAAGTGATCGGCTCAATATAAGTCACATCAGCAGTCGCAGGATCAGTCATGATCGTGGCAGGGTTGCTGTTGATCAAAATCACCTTGTAACCCTCTTCGCGCAAAGCTTTGCAAGCCTGCACGCCCGAGTAGTCAAACTCGCAAGCCTGACCAATGATGATCGGGCCTGCGCCGATGATGAGGATGGATTGAATATCTGTACGTTTTGGCATATCTAGTCCTGAATAAAGCCAATGCGTTTTTTCTTCGCAGGCTCAGGGGGTGTCATGAGTTCTTTGATGGCATCGAAGACAATTTTGAAATGACCATCGTATTTGCGCTCTAGAGTAGCGAGCTGACGCTTCAAATCTTCGTGCTCGGCAAGCATGCTACGCAGCTTGACAAAGGTGCGCATGATTTGGATATTGACAGCGACTGCTTCAGGGCTGCTCAACACGCTGGAGAGCATTGCTACGCCCTGCTCAGTAAAGGCCATCGGAGATTTACGCGTTCCGCCCCAACTTGAAGTCACAGATTGTGATATCAAGATCGTAAGCTCTTGATTTGTAAGGATAAATTGAAAATCATCCGGGAAGCGATCCAGATTACGGCGCACCGCTTGCATGAGAATTCGAGTCTCAATCCCGTATAGCTCTGCGAGATCGTGTGAAAGCATCACACGCTGCCCACGGATCGAATAAATCTTGGTTTCGATGCCCGCAACAAGCTGCGCAGTACCCTGCAATACGACCCTCTTCTTCGGCTCCACCATCACTTCTTCTCCATCAATCCAATGAAGCGGTCAAACAGGTAAGAAATATCGTGCGGCCCGGGTGATGCTTCGGGGTGACCTTGGAAGCAGAAGGCGGGTTTGTCTGTGCGCATCAAGCCTTGAAGGGTGTTGTCGAACAGACTGATGTGCGTGGCGCGCAGGTTGGCGGGCAGAGTTTTTTCATCGACTGCAAAGCCGTGGTTTTGGCTGGTGATGCTGACGCGGCCGTTGTCTAAATCTTTGACCGGATGGTTTGCGCCGTGGTGGCCGAATTTCATTTTGAAGGTTTTTGCACCACTGGCCAAGGCCATGATTTGGTGGCCTAGGCAGATGCCGAAGGTGGGCACGCCGGCTTCGATGATAGAGCGCGTGGCGGCAATGGCGTAGTCGCACGGCTCTGGATCGCCGGGGCCGTTGCTGAGGAACACGCCGCTGGGCTTTAAGGCGAGCACGTCTTTGGCGCTGGTTTGCGCGGGCACGACGGTGACTTTGCAGCCGCGCTGGGCCAACATGCGCAGGATGTTGAATTTCACGCCGTAGTCAAACGCCACGACGTGGAATTTTGGTGCGGTTTGCTGACCATATCCGCTGCCTAGCACCCACTCAGTTTGCGTCCACTCATAGCGCTCTTTGCTGCTGACTACTTTGGCCAAATCGAGGCCGGCCATGGATGGCGCGGCCTTCGCGGCGGCAATGGCTTTGTCCACAGCAGTTTGGCTAACTTCTTCGCCTGCCTTCAAGGCCATGATGCAGCCGTTTTGCGCGCCCTTGCTGCGCAGCACGCGCGTGAGTGCGCGCGTATCGATGCTGCTGATGGCGACGCAATTCTCAGCAGCCAAATACTGCGGCAAGGTTTGCGTGGAGCGGAAGTTGGATTCGAGCAGGGGCAGATCTTTGATGATCAGGCCAGCGGCAAAAACTTTGCGCGACTCGACATCTTCAGGGCTGATGCCGTAGTTGCCGATGTGCGGGTAGGTGAGCGTGACGATTTGCTGGCAGTAGCTGGGGTCGGTCAAAATTTCCTGATAGCCAGACATCGCGGTGTTGAACACCACTTCGCCCACCGTGTGTCCGGCTGCGCCAATGGACGAGCCAACGAACACTGAGCCATCGGCTAGCGCCAAAATTGCGTGTGGAAATTTCGCCTTCAAAGTGGAAAGCACTGGGCTGTCTCCGTAGAGGTGTGTACGCCCGGTGCCGCATGTTCACTTCGCCGTTGATTGCTAAAAATCAGAGCGCGAACACAGCAGGTAGAAGGGAAGATGCGTGATGCGCTAGGCGGTACGTGGGTGAATAGGATTTGCAAGATTATAGCTGAGAGCCCTCATGCAAACGATGCATAACCCTTGAAATCAAGAGGAAACGGGCATCCTTGCCACCCCGCTAACGTGCAGCAGAATCGCCGCCGCTGCTGCCACATTGAGCGACTCCTCGCCCCCCGGCTGCGAGATGCGCACCTGCTGCTGGGCCAAGGCTTGCAACTCGTGGCTCACGCCTTGGCCTTCATGCCCCAGGACCCAATTGAGTTGCGCCAATCGCTCTTGAGGCATGCGATGCAGCAGATCGCCCGCATGGCTGCTGGTGGCGGCCAGCGGCGCTAGCAAAGCCTTCACATCCTCCAGCGTAGCCACTTCAACAAGCCGCAGCGAAAAATGCGCCCCCATGCCTGCGCGCAGCACCTTGGGGCTCCACAGCGCCACGGTGCCTTTGAGTGCCACAACCTGCTCAAAGCCAAACGCCGCAGCGCTACGCAAAATGCTGCCCGCATTACCGGGATCTTGCAAACGATCGAGCACCACGGTGCGCAGATTGGGCTGCACGCCTTGATCAGCAGGCAAGGCCATCACAAAGCCTAGCGGTGGCGGCGATTCGAGCGTGCTGATTTCTTTCATCAGTGCCTCAGGAATAACTATACTTTTGATAGCACTCTGCGTAGATTCCATGCCGGCTAAGTGCCTTAAATGCTCTAAAAATACAATGATTTCAGGCTTCCAGCCCTTGGCCAGCGCAGCCTCGCACAAATGCTCGCCCTCCACCCACACGCGCCCCGTTTTACGATACGCCGCACCATCTTGCGCGAGTTTTCTCAGCTCTTTGATGAGCGGGTTGTCTCGCGAGGTGATCTGCTCGGGAGCATTCATAGGGCAGCCTTGGTCAACGCTAGCAAAGAAATCGGCAAGCACTTTTGAAAATGCACAAAATCCTGATCCAAACTTAGTATGGCCAATTGATAGCGAAGTGCCACAGCGCAGATTAAAAAATCCGTGTGTGCGCCCTGCACGCCCTTGGCTTGGCATTGGTTGAACAACTGCGCAGCTCGCTCATGATCTTGCGTGTCAACCGCAAAATCAGGAAAAGCTGAGAGCATCTCTCGCAGATTCTCAAACTGAGCAGCAGTTTTGACCCCACTGAGCAATTCTTGCCGCACAGCGCCGATCAAAATCGCGCGGCCATCGGCAATCAAATCTTTCAGCGCGGCCACTGCGGCAAGTTGCGAGGCAGTTTGCTTCGCAACTAAGGCTTTAGCCGCAGGTCTGCGCAGTGCTGCCGACCACACCGAGGTGTCAATGAGTACTTGCATGAGCCGCACGCAAGGGGCGAGTGCGCGACGCTTTGTAGTCGTAACCCGCTGCGTAATCCATCGTGCCAAACAGGCTCACGATGCGCTGCTGCTTACGCCGCTGGATATATTCCATCAAAGCCTGCGTGACCACAGCTTTCTTCGTTTTCTCTCCGCCAATGCTGCGCGCCTCTTCGATCAAGAGATCATCAATTGCAAGATTCGTGGCCATTTTCACACTCCTTGATGTGTGGATCAATGTGTAGATTTTAGCCGATTACACGGGACTCATCCCATTGCAGTCAGTCCTAATCGAAGCTGCGCATTATTTGATTGAACTATTGTTTCGCACCAATCGAACATAGTAGCGAGCAGCAGTTGTACTATAACCAACAGCTCCAAGATTGAAGCTTACGAACCAAGCTTCGATAG
>JAYVJQ010000190.1:0-4324 GCA_043769055.1 Allobrachymonas sp. | reverse complement strand
CGTTGAGTAACTCGACAAACTCTTTGAAGTCGCTGTTCAGCATCAGGCAAGCCTTGAATATAGTCTTCGCGCAATAAATCCAGTGCAGTTAATCGCTCTTGTATTGTCTTCGAGCGCCAATACAAAATATCAGGATCAATCTGCCCCTCGGGCAAATGTAGCGGTCGTACAGCAGTGATGGTTCGTTGCATACGCATCACATGGACCTCAAGCCTTCGCATCCGCCTTGTTATCCGCTTTAACGTCCGTAAACTTCCCAAAGCCTTGCAGCTTGTCGTAGCGCTTGTCCAGCAACTCTTTCACCTTGAGATCGGCGACTTGGCGGTAGGCATCGGTCAAGGCGCGCTTGAGGAATGCTGCCGCTTGCTTGTGATCGCGGTGCGCGCCGCCTACGGGTTCGCTCACAATTTTGTCGATCAAACCGAGTGCCTTCAAACGATGCGCGGTGATGCCCATGGCTTCTGCAGCATCTTGGGCGCGATCCGAGGTTTTCCACAAAATGCCGGCGCAGCCTTCGGGCGAGATCACTGAGTACACTGAATACTGCAGCATCAGCACCTGATCGGCCACCGAAATCGCCAAAGCGCCGCCTGAGCCGCCCTCACCAATGATGGTGGAGATGATGGGCACCTCCAGTTGCGCCATTTCAAAAATATTGCGACCAATCGCCTCGCTCTGGCCGCGCTCTTCGGCATCAATGCCGGGAAATGCACCGGGCGTGTCCACCAGTGTGAACACCGGCAGCTTGAATTTCTCTGCGGTCTTCATCAGGCGCAGCGCTTTGCGATAGCCCTCGGGCCTTGCCATGCCAAAGTTGCGCAAGCTGCGCTCTTTCACATCGCGGCCTTTTTGATGCCCGAGCACCATGCAAGCATGGCCATTGAAGCGCGCCAAGCCGCCCACGATGCTTTGATCATCTGCAAAATGCCTGTCGCCATGCAGTTCAATGAAATCAGTAAAAATTTCATTCACATAATCCATGGTGTACGGCCGCTCGGTATGCCGAGCGATTTTTGTGATCTGCCACGGCGAGAGCTGGCTGTAAATATCTTTGGTCAGCTGCGTGCTTTTTTTGGCGAGGTTATCGATCTCTTCGCTGATGTCCACAGCGCTTTCGCCCTGCACATAGCGCAGCTCTTCAATCTTGCCTTCCAGCTCTGCAATTGGCTGCTCAAAATCTAAAAATACACGTTTACCCAACTTGTGCTCCTTGGCTGGTTGCTCATCGTATGAAGACTCACAACCCGCTTTATTTTCGGCAATAAATCACAAACGAGTGTAAACCCGTTTTGCAGTTTTTCACCAAGCGGCCTGATGATTCAATCAGTACAATGATTTCCACAAGAGGAGACATCACATGAACTACACATCCACCCAGCGCCGCCAATTGCTTGCAGCCAGCCTGTTAGCCTTGGCTCTGCCGACTACACATGCGCAAACCACCGCGCCAGCCCTGGACAGTGCCCTGCTCCCACTGGCCACGCAAGAAGCACCTCTTTTGCTCGACACGCTCAAAAAGCTCACCAGCTTTGACAGCGGTACAGGCCAAGCCGAGGGTCTCTCTCAAGTTGCTGGCGTGATCGAAGCTGTCGCACGCGAGCTGGGTGGCGTGAGCGAGCGCATCACACCCGCAGCAGGCGTTGTAGGGCCGAATTTGAAGATCACGTTCAAAGGCACAGGCACACGAAAAATCTTGCTCATTGCGCACATGGACACCGTCTATCCCGCAGGCACAGCCGCCGCCCGCCCCTTCCGCATCGATGGCAACAAGGCCATAGCACCCGGCATTGCGGACGACAAAGGAGGCATCGCCGTTTTCCTGCATGCGATGAAGATTCTCAAAGCGCGCGGCTACAGTGATTTTGCGCAGATCACGATGCTATTTAACAGTGATGAGGAGCGCGGCTCAGTCGGCTCGCGCGAGTTGATTCGCCAAACGGCTGGCGAGCATGATCTGGTGATGAGCGGCGAAGGCACCAGCGAGCAAGAAATCATCGTCATGGGCACAGCCGGCACAGGCCGGGTGCAGGCCAAGGTGCAAACCGCGCGCACGGCGCTGGCTGATCGCCCGATTGAAGAAATGGCCGATGTGATCCTGCGCAGCAAAGACACGCCCAGCGCCGTGCAAAACATCCGCATGAACTGGACGGTGGCCCGCGCTGAAACGTCTGATCTGATGGACAAGCTGAGCAATGCAGAGCATCAATTTGCCACCTTTGAATTCAGCATTGCAGGCAAAGCCTCGCATGCAGGCGTTGCACCTGAGCTGGGTGTGAACGCGGTGGTGGAGATGGCTGCGCTGATTGATCGCGTCTCTAAGATGCTCGACAACGAATCAGGCAGCCAACGACAGTGGCGCAAAGCCAATGGCGGCCTCGTGCCCAATGTGATTCCTGATCGCGCGCAGGCCGTGCTGGAGATTGCACTACCCAAATCTGCCGACATGAAAGCTCTGAGCGAGAAGATCATGGCCGGAGCCAACCAAAAGCTCTTATCCGCAGCAACTGTGCAAGCCAGCATGAGCGAGGGCCGCACCGCCAAAACCGAGCCAACGCCAGACGCCAGTGCCTCTGCCGATATTCGCGTGGCCGACACACCGGCATTTGAAGCCTTGAGCAAGCATGTGCGCGGCCTGCTCGCTCAAAAGAAAATCAGCAGCTCCCGCATCGATGTGCAAGATGGCATTGGTTTTCCGCCATTCAACGCTTCTGCCCAAGGCAAGCAACTGGCCGAACTCTCCAAAGCCATCTACGAGCAAATGGGCGGCAAAATCAGCTTCCTGCCCCGCACCTATGGCGGCACTGATGCCGCTTGGGCCGCGCAATCGGGCAAGCCCGTGGTCGAAAACATGGGCCTGCCCGGTGGCAATATTCACTCCCCGCTCGAAGAATTCATCCTCATCGACCGCATCCCTCGCCGCTTGGCCATGGTGGGCGAGATGATTCGCTTGGCGGGGCGTTGATTCCTCGCGCAGCACTTGCGCACTGGGCGTGGATAATCCCACCCCATGATTAAATTGTTTGTAGGCTTGGGCAACCCCGGCCCGGATTACGAGGCTACGCGGCATAACGCGGGCTTTTGGTTTGTGGACGAGTTGGCGCGCGCTTGGAAGGCCAATCTCGTGATGGAGAAGGCTTACCACGGGCTGATGGCACGCACTTCTCAGGATGGGCAAACCGTGTGGCTGCTGCAGCCGCAAACTTTCATGAATCTCTCAGGCAAATCGGTGGCGGCTGAAGCGCGGTTTTACAAAATCAAGCCCGAAGAGATTTTGGTAGCTTATGACGAGCTAGACATCGTGCCCGGCGAAGCAAAAGTCAAGCTCGGCGGCAGCTCGACGCACAATGGCCTGCGCGACATCACGGCGCAAATGGGCACGGATTATTGGCGGCTGCGCATTGGCATTGGCCATCCGGGTGTGAAATCTGAGGTGTTATCTTGGGTGCTGAAAAAACCGATGCTGGAGCAACGCCTGTTGATTGACGAGACGATTGCGCGCAGCTTGCGTGCAGTGCCGCATTTTTTGAATGGAGAGATCGACAAAGCCACGCAAATCATCCACACCGCCAAGCCACCGCGCCCCAAGCCAGAACGCAAGCCGCCGCCTGATGCTGCCAAGCCTTCAGAACCCAGCACACCAGTCACTATCAAAACATGAGCACTCTGCGCTTATTTTATGCCGGCTACACGGCTAAAATGCTTCAAAGATACACCTTCAACGACTACATTTCGGAGCTTTCACTGTGGAATTTCTATATCCCCTTCTCGCCACCGTAGCCGCCTACCTGATTGGCTCGCTCAGCTTCGCCGTGATCGTGAGCAAAGCTTTCGGCTTGGACGACCCGCGCACCTTCGGCAGCAAAAATCCGGGCGCAACCAATGTGTTGCGCTCAGGCTCCAAGCCCGCAGCCATCATCACGCTTGCTTTAGATGCACTCAAAGGCTATGTGCCGGTGCTGCTCGTCAAACTCTTCGGTGCGCAGTATGGCCTAGGCGATGGCACGCTGGCGCTCGTGGCGTTTGCCGCCTTCATCGGCCACGTGTATCCCGTATTTTTCAAGTTCAAAGGCGGCAAAGGCGTGGCCACGGCAGCGGGCGTGGTGTTTGGCGTGGATTGGTTGCTCGGCTTAGCCACATTGGCCAGCTTCGCCATCATCGTGTATTTCTTCCGCTGGGTATCGCTCGCCTCCATCGCCGCAGCAGCCTTCGTGCCCTTCTTCTACCTGCTGGGTGATCGCGGCCCGTGGTACACCTCCAAGGTTATGCTGGCCTCCCTCTTCTTCATCGCCTTGGTGCTCGCAGTGCGGCACAAAGACAATATCAA
>JAYVJQ010000189.1:0-2970 GCA_043769055.1 Allobrachymonas sp. | reverse complement strand
TGCTTTCTCGCTGATGGTGTAGAAGCCATGCGCGAAGCCTTCAGGAATCCACAATTGGTGTTTGTTTTCAGCACTTAAATGCACACCCACCCACTGACCAAAGCGCGGCGAGCTTTTGCGGATATCCACCGCCACATCAAACACTTCGCCTTCGATTACGCGAACCAACTTGCCTTGTGCGTGAGGCGGCAACTGATAGTGCAAGCCGCGCAGCACGCCCTTCTGGGATTGGCTGTGATTGTCTTGAACGAAAGTGACGGGGCGACCCACAGCTTCATCGAAAGTGCGCTGGCTAAAGCTCTCGTAGAAGAAACCGCGCTCATCGCCAAAGACCTTGGGCTCAAGCAGCAGCACCTCGGGTAGGCGCGTCGGCGTAATCTTCATGGCTTGGCCTGGTTTTTAAGCAACCCAAGCAAATATTGGCCATAAGCATTTTTTGCCAATGGGCGTGCCAAGCGCTCAAGCTGCTCAGCGCCAATCCACTTCATGTGGAACGCAATTTCTTCCGGGCAGCAAACCTTCAGGCCCTGCCGATGCTCAATGGTGGCAATGAATTGGCTGGCCTCTAGCAGGCTCTCATGCGTGCCCGTATCCAGCCAAGCGTAACCGCGCTGCATGATCTGCACATTGAGTTGATTCATCTGTAGGTACGCGTCGTTCACCGCAGTGATCTCTAACTCGCCGCGTGCGCTGGGTTTGACGGCTTTGGCAATTGTCGTCACTTGGTTGTCATAGAAATACAGGCCGGTGACGGCATAGTTGCTCTTGGGCTCTTTCGGTTTTTCTTCAATGCTGCTGGCTTTACCGTTTTGGTCAAAGGCGACGACGCCGTAGCGCTCAGGATCTTTGACGTGGTATGCGAAGACAGTAGCGCCATGGGTTTGTTGGTCCGCAGCGCCCAGCAATTGCTGGAAATCATGGCCGTAGAAGATGTTGTCGCCCAGCACAAGGGCGCTGGGGTGATTGCCAATGAACTTCTCGCCAATGATGAAGGCTTGGGCCAAGCCATCGGGGCTGGTTTGGATGGCGTATTGCAGGTTGACGCCCCAAGCGCTGCCGTCGCCTAGCAGTTGTTGGAAACGCGGTGTGTCTTGCGGGGTGCTGATAATGAGGATGTCTCGGATGCTGGCGAGCATGAGGGTGCTCAAAGGGTAGTACACCATGGGTTTGTCAAAGACGGGCAGCAACTGTTTGCTGACCGCGAGCGTGGCGGGATGCAAGCGCGTGCTGGAGCCGCCGGCTAGGATGATGCCCTTGCGCTGTGTTGTCATGCCGCTTCCTTGTATCGTTTCTTCAGCCAATCGCGGTAGCTGCCGTTTTGTACGTTGGCGACCCAATCGGGGTGATCGAGATACCACTGCACGGTTTTGCGGATGCCGCTGTCAAACGTCTCGGCTGGCTTCCAGCCCAGCTCGGTGTGGATTTTGCTGGCATCGATGGCGTAACGCCTGTCGTGGCCGGGGCGGTCTTGCACGTAGGTGATTTGTTGCGTGTAGCTTGTGCCGTCTTTCATGGGGCGAAGCTCGTCGAGTAGTGTGCAGATGGTTTTGACGATATCGATGTTGGGTTTTTCGTTCCAGCCACCAATGTTGTAAACCTCACCAACTTTACCCGCTTCAAGCACGCGGCGGATGGCGCTGCAATGGTCTTTGACGTAGAGCCAATCTCGGATTTGCATGCCGTCTCCATAAACGGGCAGATTTTTACCGGCTAAGGCATTGACGATCATCAGCGGGATGAGCTTTTCTGGAAAATGATAGGGGCCGTAGTTGTTGGAGCAGTTAGTGGTGAGCGTGGGTAGGCCATAAGTGTGGTGGTAGGCGCGCACCAAATGGTCGCTGGCGGCTTTGCTGGCGCTATACGGGCTGTTGGGCTCATAGGTGTGCTTTTCGGTGAACGCGGGTGCTTGCGGGCTGAGCGAGCCATACACCTCATCGGTGGAAACATGCAAGTAGCGGAAAGCTTGCTTGTGTTCAGCAGGCAAACCAGACCAATAGCCGCGCACGGCTTCTAGCAGGCGAAATGTGCCAACGATGTTGGTCTGGATGAAAGCCTCGGGGCCATGGATGGAGCGATCCACATGGCTTTCTGCTGCGAAGTGAACGATGGCGCTAGGCTGGTGGGTTTGAAGCAGGTCAGCAAGCAGTGCACCATTGCTGATATCGCCTTGTATGAAGGTGTGCTGCGCATTGCCTTGCAAATCATTCAAATTATGGAGATTGCCAGCATATGTGAGGGCATCTAAATTGATGACGGCAGAAGACTGCGTTTTGCACCAATCCAACACGAAATTAGAGCCGATGAAGCCTGCTCCGCCTGTGACTAAAATTTTTTTCATGACTTGATTCGATTGATTGGTCTTCTCTCAGTTATTTTAAAGGACGCAGGAGACCAACTTGGCCAAACCGTGCGGTTAACATCCAGACATGCTTGCAAAACTAATGGGTTGGTTTCTTTTGGGCTTGGTGCGTCTGCTGACTGGGGCGCAAGCACGCTGGCATGGATGCCCGCCTAAGGCAGAGCAGCGGATTTATTTTGCGAATCACCAAAGCCACGCGGATCTGGTGATGATTTGGGCGGCTTTGCCTGCTGAATTGCGTGGCATCACGCGGCCCATTGCTGCAAAGGATTATTGGACGAAAACGCCTTTTAAGCTTTGGATCACGAGCAAGGTGTTTAACGCGGTGTATGTGGAGCGGGAGAGGAAGGCGGATGAAAGCGGTGTGCTCGGTGATCCGCTGGCGCCTTTGATCGAGGCGCTCGCCAATGGCGATTCAATCATTTTGTTTCCCGAGGGCACGCGCGGGCATGAGGAGCAGCCGCAGCGCTTCAAAAGCGGACTGTATAACCTCGCGCTCAAATTTCCACATGTCGTTCTCGTGCCGGCGTGGATCAACAATATTCAGCGCCTCTTGCCCAAGGGGGAAGTGGTGCCGGTGCCGGTGTTGTGCAGTGTGACGTTTGGCGCGC
>JAYVJQ010000188.1:0-5423 GCA_043769055.1 Allobrachymonas sp. | reverse complement strand
GCTGGCGGAGTTGCTCAGCGATTTAATTTCTCGCTGCGCGCTGATCACGCTGATGTACCAAAGCACACAGGCGGCAGAAGAGTCCAACCAAGAGCATGTGCAAATCGTGGAAGCTCTCGCACGAGGCGATGCGACCAATGCGGTGCGCTTGATGGATGCACATTTAGCCCAAGTGTTTTCTAATTTGCAGTTAGAAAAGCACCGCCCTGCAAACGATGCTGTGCAGGCGCTTTCGAGCTTTGCAGGCTTGTGATGATTTACGACAGCACGCAAGCCTATCCACGCGATTTAGCGGGCTATGGCCGCCACGCGCCGCATGCCCAGTGGCCCGGCGGCGCGCGCATTGCGGTGCAATTTGTGCTCAATTTTGAAGAAGGCGGCGAGAACCATGTGCTGCACGGCGATGCCGGCAGTGAGACGTTTCTCTCCGAGTTGTTTAGCCCACCCAGCTTCCCGGCGCGGCATATGAGCATGGATGGGATTTACGAATACGGCTCGCGCGCAGGCGTGTGGCGCATCTTGCGTGAGTTTGAAAAGCGCCAACTGCCGCTCACAGTGTTTGGCGTGGCCACGGCTTTGCAGCGCTGCCCGGATGTCACAAACGCATTCAAAGAGTTAGGCCACGAGATCGCATGCCACGGCCTCAAATGGATTCATTATCAAAATTTGCCCGAAGAAGTCGAGCGCGCTCACATGATAGAGGCGCTGGCGATTTTTAAATCGCTGGGCATCACGCCCACAGGCTGGTACACCGGGCGCGACAGCCCCAATACCTTGCGCTTGGTGGCCGACCAAGGCAAGATGTACGCCAGCGATTATTACGGCGATGATTTGCCGTTTTGGATGAAGCTGCGCAAAACAGATGGCACAGATGCGCATCAACTCATCGTGCCCTATACGCTGGATTGCAACGACATGCGCTTTGCATTGCCTCAGGGCTACTCGCATGCCGATCCGTTTTTTCAGTACATGAAAGACACGTTTGATGCGCTGTATGCCGAAGGCGATGCCGAGGGTGAAAACCGCCCGAAGATGATGAGCATTGGCATGCATTGCCGCTTGCTCGGCAGGCCGGGGCGCATCACGGCGCTGCAACGCTTTTTGGATCACATCGCTCAATTCCCACAAGTATGGGTGTGTACGCGGCAGGCGATTGCTGAGCATTGGGTGAAAGCCCATCCCGCGCTATGACGCTCTCACTCCAGCAACTCAATAGCGCCACTGCACAAGAGGCTGTCCAACTGCTTGATGGCATCTACGAGCATTCGCCGTGGATTGCTGAGCAAGCGATTGGGCAGCGCCCATTTACCACGCTGGCTGCTTTGAAATACGCGATGACGCAGATCGTCTCACAAGCCAGCCGCGAGCAGCAGATCAGTTTGATTCGTGCGCACCCTGAGTTAGCGGGCAAAGCCATGGTAAGCAAGGATCTCACCGCAGAATCGACGAATGAGCAGAGTAAAGCGGGCTTGACGAATTGCTCGCCCGCAGAGTTTGAAAAGCTCCAGCAGCTCAACGCCGATTACAACGCCAAATTCGGCTGGCCTTGCATCCTCGCCGTGCGTGGGCCACGCGGCGCGGGGCTCTCGCGGCAGCAGATCATTGCCACCTTCGAGCGCCGCCTAGCTGGCCATCCTGATTTTGAATTGCAAGAGTGCCTGCGCAATATTCACCGCATTGCAGAAATTCGCTTGAACGATAAATTCAATGCACAGCCTGAAATCGGCAACGAGTTGTGGGATTGGCATGAAGCTTTAAGCGCGCACAGCGATCCCGGCTTCAAAGAGCAGGGCCTGCTCACCGTGACTTACATGACCGATGCGCACAAGGCTTGCGCGCAAGAGCTGGCGCAGCGCATGCGCGAATGCGGTTTTGATTCGGTGGAGATCGATGTGCTGGGTAATGTGGTGGGTCGCTATGAATATAGTAGCAAACTATCTAATATCGATCCCGGCCACCTGCCAAAAAACCTTCAAAAATACCTACTGACAGGTAGCCATTACGACACGGTGCGCAATGGCGGCAAATACGATGGGCGCTTAGGCATTTTCACACCCATGATGTGTGTGAAGCAGCTCGCCGCTGCGGGTCAGCGTTTACCATTTGGCCTCGAGGTCATTGGCTTTGCGGAAGAAGAAGGGCAGCGGTACAAAGCCACATTTCTTGCCGCCAGCGCGCTCACAGGGCAGTTCAACTCTGAGTGGCTCGATCAGGCCGATGCAGACGGTATTTTGATGAAAAATAGCTTGGTACACGGGATAGATACTGCGCAGACTGCTATGGAAAAGATAGTAAAGCTCAAACGTGATCCTGCTCACTACCTAGGCTTCGTTGAAGTTCACATTGAGCAAGGCCCAGTGCTGAACGGTATGAATTTGCCGCTTGGCGTAATCACGTCAATCAATGGCAGCGTGCGTTACCTGTGCGAAGTGATTGGTCAAGCCAGCCATGCCGGCACCACGCCGATGGATCAGCGCCGCGATGCTGCGGCGGCTGTGGCCGAACTCATGCTTTATGTGGAGCAGCGTGCAGCGCAAGATGTGGGCAGCGTAGGCACGGTAGGCATGCTCAACATTCCCGGCGGCTCGATCAATGTGGTGCCCGGGCGCTGCACATTCAGCCTCGATTTGCGTGCGCCCAACGATGCGCAGCGCAGCGCATTAAGCCTCGATGTGGTGCAAAAACTCGGTGAGATTTGCGCGCGCCGTGGCTTGACTTCTAAAGTGGAAGAAACCATGCGAGCCAGTGCCGCACCATCAGCGCCCGAGTGGCAAGCGCGCTGGGAGCGCGCCGTGCAATCCACAGGTTTACCCGTTTTTCTAATGCCCAGCGGCGCAGGCCATGATGCGATGAAGCTGCACGAAATCATGCCGCAAGCCATGCTGTTCGTGCGCGGCGAAAACTCAGGCATCAGCCACAACCCGTTGGAATCGACGACGAACGACGATATGCAGCTTGCTGTGCAAGCCTTCAATCATTTGCTGGAGGACTTGGCGCGGCCTTGAAGAGGAACACAGAAAACACAGAAAAAAACACAGAATTCACAGAAATTTTTGTGTTTTCTTTTCTGTGAATTCTGCGTGCTTCTGTGCTTTCTGCGTTACGTCTTTCTGAATCTTTATCAACTCTCACCATGACCAAAGACCAACAACTCGACACCTGGATCGATCAGCATTTCGACGAACAAGTCAAATTCCTCCAAGCCCTGATCCAAGTGCCGACCGACACGCCGCCCGGCAACAACACACCTCATGCGCTGCGCACGACTGAGTTGCTGCAAGGCATGGGGCTGCAAGCCGAGCAGCACAGCCCACCCGTTGACGCCGTGAAAGCCGCTGGCCTGCAAAGCATCACCAACCTGATCGTGCGCAGGAAGTATGGCGAAGGCACAACCATTGCACTCAACGCGCATGGCGATGTCGTGCCGCCGGGTGAGGGCTGGAGCGTGGATCCGTATGGCGGCGTGGTGAAGGATGGCTTCATCTATGGTCGCGCAGCCGCTGTGAGCAAATGCGATTTCTCCACCTTCACCTTTGCGCTGCGCGCGTTAGAGGCTGTGGCCAAGCCCAGCAAAGGTGCGATTGAATTGCACTTCACTTATGACGAAGAATTTGGTGGCGAAGTCGGCCCTGATTGGCTGCTGAGTGAAGGCATCACCAAGCCCGATTTGATGATTGCCGCAGGCTTTAGCTACCAAGTCGTCGTCGCCCACAATGGCTGCTTGCAAATGGAAGTGACCGTACAAGGCGAGATGAGCCATGCCGCGATTCCTGATTCATCCTGCGATGCGCTGCAAGGTGCGGTGCATATCATGGCCGCGCTGTATGCGCTCAATGCCGATTACAAAAAGATCTCTTCCAAGGTGGAAGGCATCACGCATCCCTATCTCAACATTGGGCAGATCGAAGGCGGCACGAATACCAATGTCGTGCCCGGCAAAGTCGTGTTCAAGCTCGATCGTCGTATGATTCCTGAGGAAGATTCTGCTCAGGTAGAGCAGAGCATCAGAGCCACGATTGAAGCGGCGGCAAAAAGCTACCAACCGCCGCGCGGCTCAGGCGATATTAAAGTCAACATCAAACGCCTCTTGCTCGCCGAAGCCATGAAACCCTTGCCCGGCAATGCCCCATTGGTGCAAGCCTTGCAGCAGCATGGCCAAGAGGTGTTTGGCGAGCCAATTCCCGCCTTGGGCACGCCGCTTTATACCGATGTGCGCCTCTATGTAGAGCGCGGCATCCCCGGCGTGATCTACGGCGCTGGCCCGCGCACCGTGCTCGAATCGAATGCCAAGCGTGCCGATGAGCGCTTGAACTTAGAAGATTTGCGCCGTGCAACGAAAGTGCTGGCCCGCGCACTGCATCAATTGCTTGGCTAAACCAAGTGTTGAGTAGTTACCCCTAAACCTCAGTCGATGAACCCTGTCATCGCAACAGGCAGCTCGGAGCTGAATCTGTGCCCAATATGGGTCGTTGGTTTGGGTTTGAGGGTTACTGCGCACTGTTTTGCACACCACTTTGTATACAATCTGCACGAGTTTTGTGCATCTTGGCCTAAAGCGGTGTCCAGCTTGCGCGGCATCCTTTTTGCACGGTAGACATCAGCAAGTTTTGACCAACATGCCAATAGCAGTTTCACCATCATCCTTTGGAGTTTTCATGAACAAGCGTTCAACCCTCAAAACCTTGGCCGCCACCAGCATCGCTGCGGCTTCTTTGTTTGCCAGCGCAGCTTTCGCGCAGGCCAACACACCGATCAAATTTCAGCTCGATTGGCGCTTCGAAGGCCCGGCAGCCTTGTTCCTCTCCCCAATCGCCAAAGGCTATTTCAAAGACGTGAAGCTCGATGTCACGCTCGATGCGGGCACAGGCTCGGGCGCAGCCGTTCAGCGCGTGGCATCGGGCACGTATGACATGGGCTTTGCCGATATGGCCGCGCTCATGGAATTCCATGCCAACAACCCCGATGCGCCGAACAAGCCAGTGGCCGTGATGATGGTGTACAACAACACGCCAGCCGCTGTGCTCACACTCAAGAAAAATGGCATCACCAAGCCAGCAGATCTCGTGGGCAAGAAGCTCGGCGCGCCCGTGTTTGATGCAGGCCGCCGCGCATTCCCGATCTTCCAAAAAGCCAACAATGTGAGCGCAGTCAATTGGGTCACGATGGATCCACCGCTGCGCGAGACCATGCTCGCCCGTGGCGATATCGATGCCATCACCGGCTTCTCCTTCACCTCACTGCTCAATTTGGAAGCGCGTGGCGTGAAAGCTGAAGATGTGGTGATCCTGCCCTACGCCAGCTATGGCGTGAAGCTCTATGGCAATGCCATCATCGCCAGCCCCAAGCTCATCAAAGAAAATCCAGCCGCAGTCAAAGCTTTCTTGCTGGCGTTTACCAAGGGCGCAAAAGAAGTCATGGCCAAG
>JAYVJQ010000187.1:0-5794 GCA_043769055.1 Allobrachymonas sp. | reverse complement strand
GGGGTCCATGATTTCTAGCGCGAGCAATGCTGCTCCCACTGAGCCCACCTCTGCCGTTTGCGCTTTGCCCGCAGCATCCACAGCCCCTGCTGCATCTGCAGCCGCCAAGCGCACGCGGCCAATTGCCGTCCAACTGGCGGCGGCGGTGGCGGGATTGGAGGCTGCTTCTGCCAGCGATTGTTCTACCAAGGCTGCTGCGGCTTTTTTATCCGTTGCACGGGCAAACAAGCGCGGGATTTGTGCAATTGCACCATTGCGCTCCACTGTGGGTGTGAGCTGAATTTGCGTGCGCAGTGGCTCGGCGGTTTCATTCAAACGATTGAGCGCGAGTAGCACTTGCAGCACCTGCCAATTGGCATCTCGCGATTGTGGTTGCGCCTGCTTCCAAGCGCGCGCAGCTTGCAGCGCAGGCTCGCCAGCGCGGGCTTGAATGGCTAAATCAACGGCGCGTTGAAACAATGATGCATCGTTGGTTTTGCGGGCGGCATCGAGCATGAGGGAATAGCTCGTGCCCGCAGAGCCACCCAGGCCTGTGATGGCATTTAATTCACCCACGAGCAATTGGTAAAACAACTCAGCATCGAGCGCCGAATTGGTGACGGTGGAGGTGCTGCCGGGGGTGCTGGCTGTGGGCGTTGGCGCGCGCGGGGTGTTGCGCTGCTGAGCTTGGGCGAGGGAGGTGGCGAGCAGCAAGGCGCTGATGGCGGCAAGGGGGTGTGATAGACGCATCTAGCCATGATAATCGAACGATCTTTAGAGTTCCTTCTTTTATCCACAAATGCCTGAATTACCCGAGGTTGAAGTCACGCGCCTAAGCTTTGCCAGCCGGATTGCTGGCGCACGTGTGCAAGAAGTGCATGTGGGCAAGCCGCTGCGCTGGCCGTTTGGCGTGGGCTTGGTGGGCGGCGCGCAAGAGGGCGTGAGCGCGCTTGATGACGCTACTGTGCAAGCGGTGCGCAGGCGGGGCAAGTATTTGCTGATTGATACGCTCAAAAATCAAAAGCCCGGCTTGCTGATCATTCACCTTGGTATGTCAGGCTCACTCATGTTTGCGCGCGATTTGCCTGAGCCGGGCAAACACGATCATTTCAGTCTTCACACCAGCCAAGGCGAGCTGCGCCTGCACGACCCGCGCCGCTTTGGTGCGGTGATCTTTGCGTATTCAGAAGATGATGTGTGGCCGCGCAAACTGCTTGGTGGTTTGGGCGTTGAACCGCTCACTTCTGACTTTGAAGCAACGAGTTTTTATACAGCCTTGAAAACGCGATCCACAGCGATCAAGCAAGTGCTGCTGGCAGGCGACATCGTGGTGGGCGTGGGCAATATCTATGCATCGGAGGCACTGTTTCTTGCAGGCATTCGCCCCACTTTGGCAGCCAATAAACTCAGCAAACCACGCGCCGCCAAGCTGCATGCAGCAATCGTGCAGGTGCTGCAAGCCGCAGTGAATTTAGGCGGCAGCAGCCTGCGCGATTTTTCTAGCGCGTCTGGGCAAGATGGCTATTTTCAGTTGCAAGCCAATGTGTATGGCCGAGCTGGCGAGCCTTGCCGTGTGTGCGGCGCGGCGGTGAAGACGATGCGGCAAGGGCAGCGCAGTACGTTTTATTGTTCTACGTGTCAGAAGTAGTTTTTCTCTGATTTTTTAAGGCTTTTTGGGCAAGTAACCGGCATAAAATATGCGCAGAGTGCTATTGATTTAGGAGTTTCGTTGTGCTGTTAGTTTCGTTCCACCTTTTATGCGCTGGCACGGTAGCCGCGATAGGAATCGTCGGCTAGCACCTCGCGCAGATGCATGCTTGGTGTGGTTGGATGGTTTGCATCAACACGTTTTATCCAACCCAGAACTGCGATGTCTATTACATTAGGTGTTGCAAACTTCGACAGCTATGCACATGCAATACAACCCATTTTTGATCTTCGGTGCCATTTTGAGTGCCATTGCCGCTGCACTTCACATCGGCATCGTTGCGAAGGGTGCTCCTTGGTATCGCTTCTTCGGCGCTGGCGAAGTATTCGCCACGGCAGCTGAACAGAAGAAGCTGTGGCCTCATCTGGCCACGCTGGCAATAGCGATAGTGCTTTTTGTATGGTCGGCGTACGCTCTGTCCGGCGCGGGGTTGTTGCGGCCACTTCCGTACCTGCAATTTGCACTGCTGGCAATAACAGGCATTTACCTACTGCGAGGTGCTGCACTTTTTCCGTTGCTTGCATTTTCCCGGGACAAGGTCACGCCGTTCATCATCTGGAGTTCCTCCATCTGCCTGTTGTTCGGTGCTGTCCATGCTGTAGGTTTGGTGCAGGTTTGGCACAGGCTTTAGTCGCGGTGGTCAGCAAGCGTGATATCTGCCCTTGCATTTTGAATTTTTAAGCTTATTGATCCGGTACGATGAAGTCTGAAGTTTCCGTTCGGGCTGATCCTTCGATACCTCAGGACAGGGCGAACGGTTAATACATCATCGGGCCGAAGCAATAGAACACCAACCAAGCCGCAAGGTGGTGGATGAATACGAGCAGGATGCGGAAAAGTTTTTGTAGGTGGAGCGCGGCCGGCCAAGGCAATATCGCTACAAAAGACTAGTAGCTCGGAGGGAAAAACTTTTCTGCGGCCTGAGCGTGTTCGTCCGCCGCCAATGTGAGCGGGTGGAGCGTAAGAAGACCGTAGAACGCTAATATTTAAAGCAAAAGAGGCAGGTAGCCGGCATAAAATATACCTAGTTAGCTATCAATTTAGTAGTAAATGAGTAATCAAGCCCGATACCCCAGTGCTACTGAAATCTCCTGCGCCGTGGCTTCCAAGCGTGGCAACCAGTCTTCACTCAAGCGGTCTGCGGGGGCAGAAATCGACAGACCTGCAACCAGCTTAGATTGATCGTCGTAAATGCCCGCCGCCATGCAGCGCACGCCGAGTTCTAGCTCTTCGTTGTCTCTGGCGGTGCGGTATTGGCGGCATTTGGCTAGCTCGCGCTCTAGGATGGGGAGTTGGGTGAGACTGTTTTTGGTTTGCCCGGCCAGGCCGGTGCGGGTAGCGTATTGGCGCACGCGCAGGGGCTCGTCGAAGGCTAGGAAGAGTTTGCCCACCGAGGTGAGGTGCAGCGGCGCGCGGCCTCCGATGGCGCGCACCACTTGCATGCCGCTCCTCTCGCTGTAGGCGCGCTCGATGTACACAATTTCATCGCCTTGACGCACGGAAAGATTCACGGTTTGCTGCGTGAGCTTGTGCAGCTCGCGCATGGCGGGCAGGGCGGCATCGCGCACATTGAGGCGGCCTTTGACGAGGTTGCCCAGCTCCAAGAGGCGTAGGCCCAGGCGATAGCTGCCCGATTCGGGGCGATCGACCATGCGGCCAATGGCCAGATCGTTCAAGATGCGGTGCGCGGTGGACGGATGCAGGCCAGTTTTCTCGCTGATTTCTTTGAGTGAGATGGCTTCCTCGCGCGAGGAGAGCACTTCAAACAGCGCAAACATGCGCTCGATGACTTGGATGGTGGGGGTGGTGGAAGGCGTTTTTTTCACACCTTGATTTTATCTTGTGAAAAATCAAGGGGTCTGAGCCGCCGAAACACTTCGGCCAGAACCGCCGAGAAATCGGTATCGTTCGGCGATACTTCCAGCGCCAATAGCTTGGCTATTGGCGCTGGAAGTATTCCCAAACGCTCCTCGATTTTCGAAAATTCTGGCTCGAAAGTTTCTACGGCTCAGACCCCTGCAAAATTTTGTCTGGTGAAACCCATGCGCCCTCCCACAGCAGCTCATGCGGTGCGAACTGGGCCTTGTAGGTCATTTTGGGGCTGCGCTCAATCCAGTAGCCCAAATATACATGCGGCAAATTCAACTCACGCGCCTGCGCAATCTGCCACAGGATGCTGTAAGTGCCATATGACGCACCTGCATCGGGCTCATAAAACGTATAAACCGCAGAGATGCCGGCCGAGAGCACATCCAGAATCGACACCATCTTCAAAGCGCCAATCTCGCCATTCACGCTCGGCTCTCGAAACTCCACAATGCGCGAATTGACGCGGCTTTGCAGCAGAAATTGCGTGTATTGATCGATGCTGTCGTGATCCATGCCGCCGCCTGCGTGGCGACCATTTTGGTAGCGCAAATACAGCTGGTAATGCTCGGGCACGAAGCCCAATTTCAGCACCTGCGCCAGCAAATGCCCATGCTGCTTTTGAGCGCGCTTTTGGCTGCGCGTGGGCGCAAAATCTTCCACCTTCACCCGCAACGGCACGCAAGCTTTGCAGCCATCGCAATACGGCCGGTAGGTGAACATGCCGCTGCGCCGAAAGCCATTGGCTACCAGCTCAGAATAGGCTTCGTTGTGAATCAAATGACTGGGCGTGGCCACCTGCGAGCGCGCTACCTTAGCCGGCAAATAGCTGCACGGATACGACGCCGTGGCATAAAACTGCAAGGTCTGAAGGGGGAGATCCTTGAGCTGCGTCATGGTGGTGGGGGCTTGTGGGCGGGATCAGTTGGAAGATGGAGTCAAGCGCGTGTCCAAGAGTTTCCATTCTACGGAGTGTGCGTTGAGTTTTGAAGGCCAAGCTTGCAGTTTTTGTTGTGCCGCCAAGCCCACCGCCTCGCAAAAATCCTCGCGCGGCCATTCACGCGCGCCAAGACTGGCTAAATGCTCTGTGTTTTGCTGGCAATCGATAAACACAATGCCCTGAGCGAGGCAGATGGCAACCAGCGCACACAAAGCGATTTTTGACGCATCAGTGGATCGAGCGAACATCGATTCGCCGAATACGGCGCGGCCCACGGTGGTGCAATACAAGCCGCCAACCAGCTGCCCAGCGCGCCAAACCTCGATGCTGTGGGCATGACCGGCTTGGTGCAGCGCGGTGTAGGCCGCTTGCATTTCGGGCACGATCCATGTGCCGGCTTGGCCATCGCGCGGGGCATTGGCGCAGGCAGCAATGACGGCAGAAAAATCATGGTCAACGCGAATCTCACAGCCCGGCGTAGCTAAAAACCGAAGCAAAGCTTTGCGCAAACTGCGGTGCAGCTTGAAATCCACCACCCGCAGCACCATGCGCGGATTGGGGCTCCACCAAAGAATCGGCTGGCCCGCGCTGTACCAAGGAAAAATGCCTTGGCGGTAAGCATCGCAAAGCCTTTGAGCCGATAAATCCGCCCCCGCCGCCAGCAGCCCCGGCGCTGGATCGCACTGCCCCCAAGCCTGCGCCACAGGTGGAAACGCATCCTGTGTTTCCAGCCAAGGCAGGCGGCGCGGTGTTGTGGGCGATTTCATGGGCTCATTTTGCAGGTTTTTTGCCACAGTTCTTGCTTGCTGCAATACTATAAAAAGAATAGCAAACTATCTAGGTTATATGCCGGCAAACTCCCTAAAATTCTATAATAAATCGATTGGTTGACATTGTGGGTGCAGTAAGTAGGAGATTTGTGTGATTTTTCACACGCAAATTAACACGTTTGCCCTATATTGCAAAGGAGTGTCAATACGTCCGCGCGCGGCTTGTCGCAGCAGTGTTGGCAGCGATGCCCAAAATTACAAACAGGGAACGAAGAAAGTGCTCTCCAATATGAACAGAATGCCAATTCAAAAGCTACTGCCCGGCGGCCAGCGTGTGCAGTTGCGAGGTCGCGCGCCCGTATCGCGCCGCAAGCGTCACAGCGGGTTTTTACCCCGCAGCTTGAGCTACGCCCTAGCCGATGCCTACAGTGCGGCCACCGCAAAAGCCGCGCACACCTTGGCGCGCTTGGGGCTCACGCTTGCCGGCCTGGCCAGCATGCAGGCCCAGTCGCAAACGCCCGTGTTGCCCCA
>JAYVJQ010000186.1:0-2770 GCA_043769055.1 Allobrachymonas sp. | reverse complement strand
ACGCCCACGGCATACGCGCAGGTGTTGGCAATGCCGCAATCGGTAGCGAGCTGCAGTGCGGCTTGACCATCCGTTGTCATGAGCTGAGCAGGCGCGTTGGCGAGCGTGACATCTGCTGCGCGTGAGCCGTCTTGACAGCCGTAGCCGTTTGTCTTCACGCCGTTGGCCGTGCGCTCCACGAGGAACAGCGCAAGTTTCCCGTCCAGCATCGCAGGCACGATGAATGCATCTGCTTGATCGCCCACTCTTACTACGTTTTTTATAGCACTCAGCGCATATTCTTTGCCGGCTACCACTGCTTTTGCTTCACATTTATCCAGAGAAAAGCGTGCTTTTCTCTCTTGAGCAGCCAACACCACGATTTTCTCGCCACTGGCGATTTGCGGCAGCAAAGCTTGCCTCATCGCCTCGGGCGCGAAGGCTTGGATCAACACACCGCTGATGAGATTGGCTGAAAGCGGCTCTAGTGCGATCCCACGCCCCAGTTCCTCCATCACGATCATGCTCTCCACAGGCCCCATACCCATCCCGCCGTAAGCATCATTGATGCACAGGCCAGTTAATCCCAGCTCGGCTAAAGAGGCGTAGGCAGCGCGGTCAAACCCGCCTTGGGCAACGATTGTTTTGCGTCGCTCAAACGTATACACCTTGTCGATATACCGACGCACCGCATCGCGCAATGATTCGTGATCTTCAGTAAATTCAAAATCCATGATGAGCTCTTTAATTGAGTTAATTTGCTGGGAAAGATAAGACAAGTTTCCGGTCGCGAAAGACGCGAAAGTTACGCGAAAGACGCAAAAAAGAAAAGGAAAAAAGAAAGAGAACAGTTAAAAATCGAATTCATTTTTGTCTTCCTTTCGCGTTTTTCGCGTAACTTTTGCGTCCTTCGCGTACTGGATATTGGTATTTAAATTTATCCCAGCACAACCTGAGAAACAATATTCCTTTGCACTTCATTCGATCCGCCATAGATCGTCGTTTTGCGCATGTTGAAATACGTGCCGGCCAACGGTGCGCAATGCATGGCTGAGCCGGGGTAGTCGCCCTGCCAGCCAGCTTCCATCGCTTCATCTATCAGCGGGATGGCATACGGCCCAGCGGCGAGCATCATGAGCTCGGCGTAGCGCTGCTGGATCTCGCTGCCACGAATTTTCAGAAGACCGGCGATATCAAGGGACTGCTTGCCGGACTTCTCAGCCGAGAGCACACGCAACACCATCATCTCCAACGCCACGACATCGACTTCAAGTAATGCGATTTGATCGCGGAAACGGACATCGTCGTACACGCCTTCTGCCTTGGCGATTCGCTTTAAACGCTCCAGTTCTCTCTTGGCGCGGTTCACATCGGCGATGTTTGTGCGCTCGTGAGCTAGCAAGTATTTGGCATACGTCCAGCCTTTGTTTTCCTCGCCCACCAAATTCTCAGCCGGCACTTTCACATTGTCAAACCAGACTTCATTGACTTCGCATTCACCATCAAGCAGCTTGATCGGGCGAACAGAGACGCCCGGTGTTTTCATGTCGATCAGCAAGAAAGAAATGCCCGTTTGTGGCTTGCCTTCGCTGCTTGTGCGCACAAGGCAAAAAATCCAATCGCCGTATTGGCCAAGCGTCGTCCAAGTCTTTTGGCCGTTAACAATGTAGTGATCGCCATTTCTCTCAGCCTTGCATTTGAGCGAGGCCAAATCAGAGCCCGCTCCCGGCTCGCTGTAGCCCTGACTCCACCACACTTCGCCGCTGCCAATGCCGGGCAAATGGCGCTTTTGCTGCTCGGGCGAGCCAAAAGCCATGATCACGGGTGCGACCATCACGGGGCCAAACGGAATGATGCGCGGCGCACCGGCCAAGGCGCATTCTTCTTCAAACAAATGCTTTTGCACGGCGTTCCAACCCGGGCCGCCAAACTCAGCGGTCCAGCCGTAGCCCAGCCAGCCTTTTTTGCCGAGAATTTTTGCCCAGTTCTGCTGATCATCTCGCGTGAGGCGAAGGGCGTTGTGGACTTTGTGAGAAATGTTGGAAGGCAGATTCGCCCGCACCCAAGTGCGGATGTCAACACGAAACTTCTCTTCTTCGGGGGTAAATGCCAGATTCATCGCTTGCTCCAAAACAGACTACTTTGTAGCACGTTCGTTCGCGTTTGGCTGTCACCAACTAGGCAGCCCTTCAACGTATCATTTTCAGTTTGGCTCGGGCGGCATCTCAATGCCTAACTGCTCGCAGACATTACGCAGGGTGGTTTGCAATTGCAGATTCGAAGCTTTGAGCTGCGCAACGTCGTTCTCCAGCTTCGTGAGCCGCCCCAAGCTATCGTCCGCAGGGATAAAAGCGCCAGCTGATTGGGACAAAGCTGCCAAATCCACCTCACCGCAGAGCAAATGCGCCCAGCGGTGTTCGCGTGAGCCGGGCATTTTGGGCAGCTTGACCACGCTTTGCAGCCCGCCTTCATCGCCGCGCTTTTGCAGCTCCTCCAGCTTGGCCTCGACAGCAGCGGAGTCTGCGAATTTCGTCCACCGATCCCCATTGGTGCGCAGCTCGGCAGGCGTTTGCGGGCCGCGCAGCATCAAAAGCCCAAGAATTGCGCCTTGATCGTCACTCACGCCGAGGGCGCGATAGACGTTGTGCTCAAAGCGCGGGACTCGGCTCGAACTCGCCTCAAACACGAGACTGCGGCTCTTGAGTGCATCCAGCGCAGCGCGCGCATCATCATCGGTCACTTCCATGATCGGATCACGGCTGGTTTTTTGGTTGCAGCCGAGCACCAGCGC
>JAYVJQ010000185.1:0-10898 GCA_043769055.1 Allobrachymonas sp. | reverse complement strand
GGCTCTGCGCATTTCCGCGTGGGGTATTTTTAACAGTCTTTCACGTTCGCTGGCTTGCCAGTCGTTGTCGCCAATTGAAGTGGCAGCGGTGAAAGTTACGGAGAAAACAATGAGCAGCAGCAACCGTTTGGGTTTGCTGGGTCGCAAGGTCGGCATGATGCGCGTTTTCACGGATGATGGGGATTCTGTTCCTGTCACCGTGGTCGATGTGTCTAACAACCGCGTGAGCCAAGTCAAATCCGCCGAGAATGACGGCTATGTGGCCTTGCAGGTCACATTCGGGCAGCGTCGCGCTTCGCGCGTTACGAAGCCTATCGCTGGCCACCTTGCCAAGGCAGGTGTACAAGCCGGTGAAATTATTCAAGAATTCCGTGTGACCTCTGATGTCGCCTCTGCTCACGCAGCAGGCTCTGTGATCGCTGCTCAAGCAGTGTTTGCAGCGGGCCAACAGGTGGATGTGCAAGGCACATCCATCGGTAAAGGCTTCACCGGCACGATCAAGCGTCACAACATGAGCTCGCAGCGCGCCTCGCACGGTAACAGCCGTTCGCACAACGTGCCTGGCTCGATTGGTATGGCGCAAGATCCTGGTCGTGTGTTTCCCGGTAAACGCATGTCGGGTCACCTCGGCGATGTCACCAAAACCGTGCAAAACCTCGATGTGATCCGCATTGACGAAGCCCGTCAATTGCTGCTCATCAAGGGCGCAGTGCCCGGCTCCAAAGGTGGCTTTGTCACCGTGAGCCCCGCAGTCAAAGCTAAAGCTGTGAAAGGAGCCAAATAATGAAGTTGGATCTCCTGAACGATCAAGGCCAAGCTGCCTCCCAGTTTGATGTGCCCGAGACCGTGTTTGGCCGTGAGTACAACGAAGCCCTGATTCATCAGATCGTTGTTGCTTACCAAGCCAATGCCCGTCAAGGCACTCGCGCTCAAAAAGACCGCGAGCAAGTCAAGCACTCTACCAAGAAGCCCTTCAAGCAAAAAGGCACGGGCCGCGCCCGCGCTGGTATGACCTCTTCGCCCCTGTGGCGCGGAGGCGGTCGGATTTTCCCGAACATGCCTGAAGAAAACTTCACACAAAAAATCAACAAGAAGATGTACCGCGCCGGCATGGCCAGCATCTACTCTCAGTTGGTTCGTGAAGGCCGTCTGTTGGTGGTTGATTCGATCACTGTGGAAACACCAAAAACCAAACTCCTCGCAGCCAAGCTCAAAAGCATGAACCTCACCGGTAATGTGCTGGTGATTGCCGATGTGGTGGACGATAACCTGTATCTTGCTTCGCGCAACCTGCCCGGCGTGTTAATCGTCGAGCCGCGCTACGCTGATCCATTGTCGCTCGTGCATTACAAGAAGGTCATCGTCACCAAGGCTGCTGTCGAGAAACTTAAGGAGATGTTCGCATGAGCGCTCTTAAATTTGACGAAGGTCGTTTGATGCAGGTGTTGGTTGCTCCCATCGTGTCTGAAAAAGCCACCATGGTTGCCGATAAAACCAATGCTGTCGTCTTCAAAGTTCTGCAAAACGCCACCAAGCCTGAGATCAAAGCTGCTGTTGAAATGATGTTCAAAGTGCAGGTCAAAGGCGTGTCGGTACTCAACACCAAAGGCAAAACCAAGCGTTTTGGCAAATCTGTGGGTCGTCGCGACAACCTGCGTAAAGCCTATGTGACCTTGTTGCCTGGTCAAGAGCTTAATCTGTCTGGGGAGGCCGCTTAATCATGGCAGTCATCAAGATGAAACCGACCAGCCCCGGCCAACGTGCCGTGGTCAAGGTCACTCGTGAGCACTTGCACAAAGGTGAGCCCTACGCTCCCCTGCTTGAGCCGCAATTCCAAAAAGCTGGCCGTAACAACAACGGCCATATTACCACCCGTCACAAGGGCGGTGGTCATAAGCACCATTACCGCGTGGTCGATTTCAAGCGCAACAAAGATGGCATTCCAGCCAAGGTTGAGCGCATTGAGTACGACCCTAACCGCACGGCCCACATCGCTTTGGTGTGCTATGCCGACGGTGAACGCGCCTACATCATCGCCCCGCGCGGTGTCGAGCCAGGAACGAGCCTCATGAACGGTGCAGAAGCTCCGATTCGCGCTGGCAACACCCTGCCGATTCGCAACATCCCAGTCGGTTCGACGATTCACTGCATCGAGCTGCAACCCGGCAAAGGCGCGCAAATCGTGCGCTCCGCGGGCACATCGGCTACTTTGCTGGCTCGTGAAGGCACATATGCTCAGGTGCGTATGCGCTCAGGTGAAGTTCGCAAGATTCACATTGAGTGCCGCGCCACCATCGGTGAAGTTGCCAACGGCGAGCACAACCTGCGCGTCATAGGTAAAGCCGGTGTCAAGCGCTGGATGGGTATTCGCCCCACCGTTCGCGGTGTGGCCATGAACCCAGTGGATCACCCACACGGCGGCGGCGAAGGCCGCACCGGTACTGGTGGTGAGCCACGCGATCCGTGGGGCAACCTGACCAAAGGCTATCGCACCCGCAACAACAAGCGCACGCAAGTCATGATCGTCTCGCGTCGTAAGAAGTAAGGGTAAATTAACATGACACGTTCCCTCAAAAAAGGCCCGTTCGTTGACCACCATCTGATGGCCAAGGTCGACAAAGCGGTTGCCATCAAAGACAAAAAGCCTGTGAAAACATGGTCGCGTCGCTCAATGATTCTTCCTGAATTCATTGGTCTGACGATCGGTGTGCACAACGGCAAACAACACATTCCGGTGTATGTGACTGACCAAATGGTTGGCCACAAGCTCGGTGAATTTGCGCTCACCCGCACATTCAAAGGCCATCCGGCAGACAAAAAAGTCGTGAAGAAGTAAGGAATCTAGAACATGGAAACCAAAGCAACTTTGCGCGGCGTGCGCCTCTCGGTGGACAAAGGCCGCTTAGTGGCAGACATGATTCGCGGCATGCCCGTGGATCGCGCTCTGAACACCCTGACTTTTGCACGCAAAAAAGCCGCTGGCATCGTGAAAAAAGTGCTCGAATCGGCCATCGCCAATGCCGAGCACAACGATGGCGCTGACATCGATGAGTTGAAGGTGAAAACCATCTACATCGAGCAAGGCACCGTGCTCAAGCGCTTCACTGCCAATGCCAAAGGCCGTGGTAACCGCATCGTCAAACCCACCTGTCACATCTACGTGACAGTGGGCAACTGATCCGAAGGACGAAAGACAATGGGACAAAAAATCAACCCAACCGGTTTTCGCCTTTCGGTGAGCCGCAACTGGGCCAGCCGCTGGTACGCCAGCAACACTGATTTTGCTGGCATGCTGGCAGAAGACATCAAGGTGCGTGAGTACCTCAAGGCCAAGCTGAAAAGCGCCGCAGTTTCGCGCGTGCTGATCGAGCGCCCCGCTAAGAACGCCCGTATCACGATTTTCTCGGCTCGTCCGGGCGTGGTGATTGGCAAAAAAGGCGAAGACATTGAGAACTTGAAGAAAGAACTCTCTGCCAAGCTGGGCGTGCCTGTCGCTGTGAACATCGAAGAAGTGCGCAAGCCCGAAATCGATGCCAAGCTGATTGCTGATTCGATCACGCAGCAGTTGGAAAAGCGCATCATGTTCCGCCGCGCCATGAAGCGCGCCATGCAAAATGCCATGCGTATGGGTGCCTTAGGCATCAAGATCATGTCGTCTGGCCGCTTGAATGGTATTGAAATCGCTCGTTGCGAGTGGTATCGCGAAGGTCGCGTGCCACTTCACACCTTGCGTGCTGATATTGACTACGGCACGTCCGAAGCCAAAACCACCTATGGCGTGATCGGCGTGAAGGTTTGGGTTTACAAGGGTGATACCTTGGGCCGCAATGACCTGCCCGTCGTGCAAGAGCCGCGCGATGAAGAGCGCAAGCCTCGCGGTCCTCGCCGTGATGATCGCGGTGGTCGTGACGACCGTGGTGGCGCTCGCCCACCCGCTCGTGGCGCTCGCCGTCCCGCCGGCAGCAATGCCGCTCCAGCGGACGGCAGCGACAAGCCTGCTGAAGCCGGAGCCCCCGAAGTAAAAACCACCGTTAAGCGCGTTCGCAAAGTGACTGCGCCTGCCTCCACAGACGGTGGCCAAGCCTAATCTGGAGAAAATAAAATGCTACAACCCGCTCGTCGCAAATACCGAAAAGAGCAAAAAGGCCGTAACACCGGCGTGTCGCCTCGCGGCACATCGGTGGCCTTTGGAGACTTCGGTCTCAAATCCATTGAGCGCGGCCGTCTGACGGCTCGCCAAATCGAGGCCGCACGCCGCGCCATTTCGCGTCACGTCAAACGTGGCGGCCGTATTTGGATACGCATGTTTCCAGATAAGCCAATCTCCACCAAGCCAGCCGAAGTCCGTATGGGTAACGGTAAAGGCAATCCAGAGTACTACGTCGCGGAAATCCGCCCCGGCAAGGTGCTCTATGAGATCAATGGCGTGCCTGAGGCATTGGCTCGCGAAGCGTTCATCCTGGCTGCTGCCAAGCTGCCCCTGCGCACCACATTCGTGGCTCGCATGCTCGGACAATAAGGCAGGAGAACAGATATGAAAGCTTCCCAGCAACGTAAAGATCTGCGCGCCAAAGACGCGGCAGGTTTAGCCACCGAGGTCAAAGAATTGCAAAAGGCTCACTTCAGCCTGCGCATGCAAAAGGCCACGCAACAACTCAACAACACGGGTCAGTTACGCGTCACGCGTCGTGCTATCGCACGCGCCAAGACCGTTGCCACTGAGCTCGCCGCCAAATAATCAGGAGCCCCTATGACGGAAGCAAAAAAATCCCTCAAGCGCACCTTGATTGGCAAGGTGGTTAGCGACAAGCGTGCAAAGACTGTGACCGTGCTCGTTGAGCGCAGCGTCAAGCACGAGCTGTACAGTAAGATCGTGATGAAGTCCAGCAAGTACCACGCCCACGATGAAAAGGGCGAGTACAAAGTGGGTGACACCATTGAGATCACCGAATCTCGCCCGATCTCTAAAACCAAGAACTGGGTTGTGACCCGCTTGGTGCAAAAAGCCATTGACGTTTAATTCTTACGTTTAATTTCTATCCAAGCCATAGCGCATCGTGCGGTCATTGATCGTCCGGTGCACACGGTTCAAACAAACGGCTCACAATGTGGGCCGTTTGCTTTTGTGGCGATACACTCTAACCACTGAACAATCAGACCTTCCCAACAATCTCTAGGAGCATTTTCATGATCAAAATCGGCGACAAACTACCCGCATCCACCCTGATGGAATATTCAGAAGTTGAAGGCGAAGGCTGCTCGATTGGCCCGAATGCTGTGGACACCGCCAAAGCCAGCGCTGGCAAAACTATTGCTCTGTTTGCCCTGCCCGGCGCATTCACGCCCACCTGCTCAGCCAAGCACGTGCCCGGCTATGTGCAGCATTTTGATGACTTCAAAAAAGCTGGCGTGGATGAGATTTGGTGCGTGAGCGTCAACGATGCATTCGTCATGGGCGCTTGGGCGCGTGATCAAAAAACTGGCACCAAAGTGCGCATGCTGGCCGACGGCAGCGCCGCCTTCACGCAAGCTACTGGCTTGACGCTTGATTTGACAGCGCGCGGCATGGGCCTGCGTTCAGATCGCTACTCGATGCTGGTCAAAGACGGCGTGGTCAAGAGCATCAACCGTGAAGCACCGGGTAAATTTGAAGTGAGCGATGCGGCAACACTATTGGCACAAGCTAAAGGATAATTTCACTATTGAATAGATAGCATTCTGCGCAGCATTGATGCCGGTTAACGGCATTAATGCCTCGAAAATCGATCAGAGCCAGTTGATATCAGTGCAAGCTGATTGTTAACAGGCTATTTGTTGCGACGCATCCTGTTCTTAGATGCAAGATGATCAAGGCGCTTGCTACAAGCGCATGCTATTTTGAGAAGCAAAACCCAGCGGGAAGTATAGCGAGACGCGCTATAATGCTAGGTTTCGCCGACAACATCCTCAGACCCTAAAGGAAATCATTATGGCATCAGCCAAACCCAAAAAGAAGAACCCTCGCCTGGCCTCTGGCCGCAAGCGCGTTCGCCAAGACATCGTCATCAACGCTGCCAACACCAGCCTGCGTTCTAAATACCGCACCGCAGTAAAGAACGTGGAAAAAGCTGCCGCTGCCGGCGACAAAACCAAAGCCGCAGAAGCATTTGCCAAAGCCCAATCCGTGCTCGACACGGTGGCCGACAAAGGCATCTTCCACAAGAACAAAGCCTCGCGCGACAAGAGCCGCTTGGCCGCGAAAGTTAAAGCTCTGGCTCTGGCCAAGTAAATCTCACAATCTCAGCCCTTGAGTAGCCTAGCTGCTCAAGCCGTTTGAAACGGGTGCGCTGTTAGCGAAAAATGAAAGAACTGCCTGGGGCAACCCAAGGTGGTTTTTTTATGAGCGCTCGGTAGAGGGGCGATCGTCATTCCGATGGTGTCCACACTTCGGGGACAGGTTCATTTGAGAGGCGCTTAGATCAGTAGCCGGCATAAAATATGCGTGTGATGCTATTGATTAAGGAGTAATCAAAGGATTACTACAATGCCACTCATGAAGATCACTCAGTTAGAAACCATTCGCCTCGCAGAATTCCCTAATATCCTCTGGGTGCGGCTATACACCGATGAAGGCTTGGTGGGCTTGGGTGAGACCTTTATGGGCGCGGCAGCGGTCGAGGCTTATTTGCATGAATGGGTTGCTCCAAAATTGCTGGGCAAAGATCCGCTGCAAATTGAATCGCGGAACAAAGATATCACAGGGTATCTGGGCTGGCGCGGCTCGGGTGTGGAGACGCGGGGCAATAGCGCGGTGGATATTGCGCTGTGGGATATTTTTGGGAAAGCGGCGAATATGCCGGTGCGCGTGGCTCTCGGTGGTGAATCTCGGCAGGCCATTCGCATTTACAACACCTGCGCGGGATACCAGTATGTGCGCAGCACGACCAATCAAAGCTCGTCAAACTGGGGCTTGGGCAACAAAGCAGGACCTTATGAAGATTTAGAAGGCTTTTTGAATCACGCGGATGAATTGGCTTTAAGTCTGCAATCCGAAGGCATCACGGCCATGAAGATTTGGCCGTTTGATATGGCGGCTGAGGCGAGCGACGGACAATACATCAGTGATCGGGATTTAGACAAGGCGCTTGAGCCCTTCCGAAAAATCCGCCAAGCCGTGGGTAACAACATGGACATCATGGTGGAGTTTCACAGTCTGTGGCGCTTGCCGATGGCGCAAAAAATCGCGCGAGCGCTCAAGCCCTTTAACACCTTCTGGCACGAAGATGCAATTCGCATGGATTCACTCCATCTCTTGAAGCAATACGCGCCCCACAGCGATGCGCTGATTTGCGCGAGCGAGACGCTGGCTTACAAATGGGGCTTCAAAGATTATTTACAAACTGGCGTAGCAGGCGTGGTGATGCTTGATTTGAGCTGGTGTGGCGGCCTGTCTGAAGCCCGCAAAATCGCGGCGATGGCAGATGCTTGGCAACTGCCCGTTGCGCCGCATGATTGCACGGGGCCGGTGGTATGGGCAGCGTCCACACAGCTTTCTTTGCATGTGCCGAACGCGTTCATCCAAGAAAGCGTGCGCGCTTTTTACAGCGGTTGGTACAAAGAGTTGGTCACTGAATTGCCAGTCGTGAAGAACGGCATGATCTCGCTAAACCATAAGCCTGGCCTCGGGTTGGAGCTGCTGCCAGATTTGCATGTGCGCAAGGATGCCACTGTGCGCTTTTCTAAAGTTTGATTCATTCATGACAACTCCTTTCCCTACCGACAGCGCTGATGCAACATTGATCGCGCGCGTTCACATGCCCGGTCTGGGCGCAGTGCTCGCGCTTGCAATGCCTGAAGCGCTCTACGACCTGAGCGCACTCGCGGCCACCAGTGCTGACTTGCTGGCAATGGATCAACCCGCAGCAGCGATTGCTGCAAAGCGTGCAGCTCTGCCCAAGCTGGCCGGTATGCAAGACGTGTTGGCCAACAGCCATGCTTTGCCCGACGTGGCCAAGCCCTATTTGCTAGCTCCCTGCGATTTGCAGCCGATCAAAGCCGCTGGCGTGACCTTTGTGGCCAGCATGCTGGAGCGCGTGATTGAAGAGCAGGCGCGCGGCGATGCCTCGCGCGCTTTTGATGTGCGCGAGAAAATTGCAGCGGTGGTGGGTGAAAACCTGCGCGCGGTAGTGCCGGGCTCTGAGAAGGCGATACAGGTCAAGGCCGCACTGATGGAGTTGGGCCTGTGGAGCCAGTACTTGGAGGTGGGCATTGGCAAAGATGCTGAAGTGTTCACCAAATCGCAGGCCATGAGCGCGGTGGGCTTTGGCGCGGAGATCGGCATTCACCCGATCAGCCAATGGAACAACCCTGAGCCGGAGGTGGTGTTGGCGGTGTCGCCCACAGGCGTGGTGTGCGGCGTGGCGTTGGGCAATGATGTGAACCTGCGCGATATTGAAGGCCGCAGCGCACTGCTGCTGGGCAAGGCCAAGGACAACAATGCATCGTGTGCGATTGGCCCGTTCATCCGCTTGTTTGATGCGCATTTCAGCTTGGCCGACGTGCGCCAATGCGAGATCTCATTAACCGTGAAGGGCGCTGATGGTTTTGTGATGCAAGGTGCCAGCTCCATGAGCCAGATCAGCCGCGATCCTCTGGATTTGGTGGCGCAAACTGTGAATGCCAATCACCAATACCCTGATGGCTTCATGCTGTTTTGTGGCACGATGTTTGCGCCCACACAAGACAGGTTCGGCCCGGGCCAAGGCTTCACGCATGCGGTGGGCGATGAAGTCACGGTGAGCAGCCCCAAACTAGGCGCTTTGATCAACCGCGTGAATACCTGCGACAAGATCGCGCCGTGGACGTATGGCTCGCGCGCGCTCATGCGCGATTTGGCCAAGCGCGGTTTGCTGTAAGCTATCTCAGCAAAAAATCGGCAACCATTGCATTTTCAAAACATTCCTGACCGTGCTACAACACGGATTAATCCCAACTTTATGCCGACCCAATAAGCTCCATACTTGGAAATCAAGGCTGCACAGCCTTCCAGGGCATGCCTTCCACTTTGCGCGGCTTGCCAATCGGAGCTGCTGCTTGGCCTTTTTTGACGGCGGCCATGTCTTCTTCGCTGGGGTACTGGCCCATGAGAAGATAGTCGAATACGCGGCGCGCAATCGGCGCGGCGTGTTCAGCGCCGAAGCCGACGTTTTCAACGATCACAGCCAGTGCGATTTGCGGGTTGTCAGCCGGAGCAAAGGCCATATAGAGGGCGTGATCGCGTTGGTGCTCTTCCATTTTGGAGGCGTTGTATTTGTCTTTTTGACCAATCGTGACGGCCTGTGCTGTGCCTGTTTTGCCGCCGCTTACATAGCCTGCGCCAGCGAACACGCGGGCCGATGTGCCCTCTTTGGTCACGCCCACGAGTGAGCGATTGATGACGGCAATGTTTTCTGCTTTGTAGCCCAGATTGATGCTCTCGCGCTTGATGGTAGGAGCCCAGCTGCGGCTGAGCGCGTCTTGCGTCGCAGTCACCAGGCGTGGTGCATGCTTAATACCGCCGTTGGCAATGATCGAGGTGGCATGCGCTAACTGCAGCATGGTGAAGGTGTTGTAGCCTTGGCCAATACCCAGAGAGATCGTCTCGCCCGCATACCATTTCTTTTGCTCGGGGCGTTTGTAATAGGCGCGCTTCCATTCTTGGCTAGGCAACACGCCGCGCACTTCGCCATGAATGTCAATGCCCGTGTGCTGACCAAATCCCAATGGCTTCATGAAATCATGCATGGCATCCACACCCATCTCGTTGGCCAGAGAGTAGTAATACACATTCGATGATTTCACGATGCTGCGATACATATCCACCGCCCCCAAGCCGGCATCGCCATGACTGCGAAAGGTGTGGCCGCCAAAAGTCCATGAGCCTGCATCGTTGATCACGGTGCTCGATGTGCGTTTACCCGTCTCCAGTGCGCCCAGGGCCATGAAGGGCTTGTAGGTCGAGCCGGGTGGATAGGTGCCGCGCAAGGCCCTGTTTAATAAAGGCTTGTCGATGCTCTCGTTGAGCAATTGCCAGTTTTCTTGATCAATGCCTTCAACGAACAAATTGGGGTCAAACGTGGGCATGCTCACAAAAGCCAGCACCTCGCCATTGCGCGGGTCAATGGCCACCAAAGCGCCGCGCCGCTCGCCATACATCTCTTCAATCAGTTTTTGCAGTTTGATGTCAATTGATAGCTTGATCGTGTTGCCCGGTGTGGCAGGGTTGCTGGCCAGTTTGCGCACTGCGCGACCTCCCGCTGAAGTCTCCACTTCATCGACCCCCGTGATGCCATGCAACTGCTGCTCAAAGCTTTGTTCAATGCCCAGCTTGCCGATGTAATCTGTGCCCTTGTAATTGGATTGCTGCTCTTCAGGCCATTCTTCGATTTGTTCTTTTTCGCGTGGGTTGATGCGGCCTATGTAGCCAATCACATGGCTTGCTAAATCGCCATACGGGTAGTTGCGAAATAACCGTGCCTTGATATCCACACCTGGAAATCGAAAACGCTGTGCTGCAAAGCGTGCTACCTCTTCGTCTGACAAGCGCGTGCGCAGCGGAATCGATTCAAAGCTCTTGGATTCATCGAGCAATTTTTTAAAGCGGCGCTTATCGCGCGGCTGCACTTCAACCAAAGCGCCCAACTGCTCAATCACTTCATCGAGCGTACCTTCGACTTTGGAGGGCGTGATCTCCAGCGTGTAGGCAGAATAATTGGTGGCCAGCGTAATACCATTGCGATCCATGATGAGGCCGCGATTGGGCACGATGGGCACGACTGCCGTGCGATTGCTCTCGGCTTGTGCTTCAAAATCTTCATGCCGCACGACTTGCAGCCATACCAAGCGCGTGAGCAGCAAAGCAAATGCAAACAACACCAAGC
>JAYVJQ010000184.1:0-4429 GCA_043769055.1 Allobrachymonas sp. | reverse complement strand
TATTACGCGCAACTCGAAGCCACCCAAAAAGGCCCGCTCAACGTCACCCCTTGGCTGCATTGGTTCCTCGTCTGCCTGCTGCGCGCCGTGCAAGGCGCAGACACCGCGCTCGCGGGCGTTTTAAGCAAAGCCCAATTCTGGCAACGCTGGGCCGGCACGCCGATGAACGCTAGGCAAACGCTCGTGCTCAGCCAAGTGCTCGATGGCATGGAGGGCAAGCTTACCAACACCATAACCAACGCGAAGTGGGCCGCAATAGGCAAATGCTCAGCGGATACCGCGCTGCGGGATATCAACGATCTGCTCGCGAGAGGCGTGTTGCGCAAGCTGGAGGGTGGAGGGAGGAGTACGGGGTATGAATTATGTGCAAAATAGGCCGATAGCCGGCATAGAATCTGCGCAAAGTGCTATCAAATATATAGCCAATCAGTCTTTTGCACTGACGCATCAAACATTCGGCGGGCGATGCAGCTCGCTCACGCCTAGCATCTCAGACTGGCTTAGAAACCGCAACACCGTTGAGTTTTTAGGCATTTGAGAGACTGTTTACAACCCTGCTTTTAATTATGGCGAATTCGCCGCAATTAAAAGTCAGGCGGGTTTAAACAGTTACAAAATCAGCGTCAAAGAATGGGTGGAGAAAACCCACGCTATTGGCCTTCAAGCCACAGCAGGCCGATACGGCGGCACGTATGCGCACAAAGACATTGCGTTCGAGTTTGGCATGTGGATCAGCGCCGAATTCAAAATCTACCTCATCAAGGAATTCCAGCGCCTCAAAGATGAAGAATCCCGCAGCGCCTCGCTGGAATGGAACTTTCAGCGCACCTTATCCAAAGTCAACTACAAGATCCACACCGATGCCATCAAAGAACGGCTGATCCCGCCGCGCCTCACACCTGCACAGGCCAGCATCATCTATGCCAGCGAAGCCGATTTGCTCAACGTCGCCCTGTTTGGCATCACGGCAGCCCAGTGGCGGCAAGCCAACCCAGACTAGAGCGGCAATATGCGCGATGCCGCCACGATCGAGCAATTGGTGGTGTTGTCAAACCTCGAAAGCATCAATGCCGTATTGATCCATCAAGGCTTGGGCAGTCAAGATCGCGTTGTGCAACTTAACGCCATAGCCATCACGCAGATGCGTTCGTTGGTGGGCTTGGATGCACTCAAGCAACTCAGCAGCCCGCCTCTATCAAAAATTCGGATTTGAAGCCTCACCGCTCAGACCGGATCAGTTGTTGATTTTGTTGAAGGATGCTATGCGGTGGGTTTAAGAGCGCTCAAAATCAGATTTGCAGACGCTCCGCTCAACTTTGAAAATTGAGATGGCATTTTTTATACTTTAAACCGCTTCCGCAGGGGCATGGTTCGTTGCGGCCGATTTTGCTGCGTGGCCACTGTATATTAGGCATCCTTGTGTTCATGCCCTTAGCTTGCCGCATTGACGCAGTATGAATATCCATTTCATCAAAATGAGTCCAAGGAAAATCCAACACCAAGCCCATTCTGATGCTTTCATCGGGGTTGAGGCATAGACCAAACCATTTGCCTGCTTTCTCTGTGTACTTACGAGCATAGCAATGTGCCGAAAGTCTTGCGGCTGCTTTACCCTCAGAGCTTGGATTGCAATGCAAGCATATTCCTTCTCCAGCTTCCCCAATACTCACTGTAAAGTCGTGTAGAGAGCCATCGGCTTTGCTTCGAACGGTTATTTCGTTTATTGCTTTGTCGATGTGACGGCAAGTTTCTTCACCCAGGCTTAGCAGCAAAAAACCAAGTTCAATAGTTGCTGGATCACTTCGCTGTTCAATCTGAGCAACTAAGCGCTCGAACGCAGTGCCATTGAAGCGAGTCAGGATTCCTTCTGGCGTTCTTTGCCCTGGTATCCCGTCTCTTCTTGCAGTCATTGCGACATCTAGATCAAGACTAATATCGTCACCAAGGTGGGCAGAGTCGTATTCAGACGATAGCCACAGATTTTGCTTAAGATGGAAAGACAAAGCGACCAACTCGTGCGTGATGTGTAGCCGATCTGCCAGAACAACTCTTTGATTGACGTAGCTAAGAAGTCGGATAGGAGTTTCTAGCATCTCGGTCATGGCGTCCAAGAGAAACACATCCATGACGAAAGGTGGACGAATTTTTTGCGATACCTCTGGCTGGAGAAATTGACTAGTTTGAAAACTAAGTGCTGGATAGTGGTCTGCGACAACGTTAAAGATAAATATCTCTTTAGGCTGCCACGCAAAAGTCACCTTTGTACCATCGCAGTTTTTCAATATTCCTGTGCCAGAAAGAAGATGCTTTGCACAGAGTAAAGCCTGACTATATGAGTCAGCGATGGCTTTTTGAAAATCGTCTCTTAGCTGACCATCATTTCCCTTTCTAGATTCCAGAGTAAGTCGCTTTGATTTCGCTTGTATTACGATCAACCTGTCGCCGTAATTCACTAAAACATCAACTTCACCGATCTTGTTCTTTCCTTGAAAGATGTCGATATTGCGTTGAACGTTTGTCGCCCCAAAAATTTTGGTGAGCCGTGCTGCCGTAAACGACTCTGTAAATTCACCGCGATGCTTAAATGCCGTTGACTTGTAGGTATTGTCTGCACCCATCCAGTAAAAGGGAGATTCGTAAAGTGCTTCAGCAATGCTGTAAAACTGAAATAGCAAGACGCGTCCGTCAGGTAAAGGCAATAAAGGTGTAGCTGAGATACTGTTGAAAGCGCTAGCGTTTGAGAACTCAGTATTTCTGTCTTTGAGTGTGAACGCTGCAAGCACTGCGCAAACTTCTTCGAGCTGTACTCCACTTGCCGTAGCTAGTTCGTCTGAATTTAAATAGAAACCTGGGAGTATTGTCCAGCTCGCAGGATCATTAGGAGGCATTGCTTTCCAAGCAGCCATGACGTTTACGTTCTGCCTCTCACCAATTGCGCGGATAACCGCAGTAGCGTTTTTGATGCTGAATCCCACATTGCGACGCAGCCAGTCATCGTCTTTCTCGTACTTCTCTGTCGCAAAGTCGCGGTACTGAAAAGAATATGCCGATTCCCCGCCGTAAAAAATTGGCTCACGAAGAAATGCACCATGTGACCTATTAGCCAATGGTTGCTCAGAGGTTATATCGGTGATACCTGCAAACATTGGTGCGCCTATCGCTGCGTGCAGCTCATCCATCAGCAAATAAGTTTGATCGACATATTTCTGCATTGTGGTCGGGTCTGGCAAACTGAAATCGATTTCGTGCTTCACCATGAGCCCAATTAGCGTGTTGACTTCCGTGCGTATCAATCTTTCAGACGAGAAACTCTTTTGCATGTCCTTAGGTTTTATTTCCTTGTCATATGTGACAAAGTTGTCGCGATGGCAGATGTAAGCAAGTGCGTGCGCATAGCCTGGCTTGGAGCACAGTTCCGCGAGATCTGCAAAAACGTCTGTCTCGACTCGACTGGTTCTACGTGGACTAGATCGCATAGTGGTGAATTCCTATTTGCTTGAAAAATGCAACGTGCTTTACCTTTAGCCTACAAGAGGCTTTCGCCTTCGGCAAAACAGAGTTTTAGTCGATCAGAATCTGATTCTTGCGAAGTTGCCATCCTCACTTACCGCCATCACCAATCTCTGCGTCGCCCGCGTCGCTGCCACATAAAACACTCTCGCTGCTTCCTTTTCATCCTACCCGGCGCGGGCATCTGGCCTACACCGGGTAGGGCAACGATGGGGAATTCGAAGCCTTTGCTGACTTCCATAGTCATGACTTTGATTTTGTTGCTTATCGCGTCAAAGTCGCCGCTGCGCTGGTCATGCGGGGTGTACAACTGCTGAGGGCGGAGATGAGTGTAGCCATGATGTATCACGTTACCGCATGTTGAAGCCCGTGTCTAAAAATCGTTGTCAGATTTGACAGTGGCCTTGGTATTTTGGCGAGCTTTTGAAGCTTTTTAGGCCAGTAGCCGGCATAGAATCTGCGCAGAGTGCTATTGAATTAGTAGTGAATCAGGCCAACACCTGCAGCCCATGCTTCTGCACCACAGCGAGCAGTTTGAGCGCCATGCCGCTGGGGCGCTTGGCGCCGGTTTCCCATTTTTGGATGGTAGAGGGGCTGGTGTTGAGGTAGCTGGCGAAGACGGGTTGGCTGACGTGATGCGTTTCGCGGAGCTTTTTGATTTGCTGAGGCTTAATTTCAGTGGGCTGAACCAAGCAGCTTTCATCAAAGCTGCGCATGGTGGTTTTGCTGATCGCGCCGATTTTGAGCAGGGCGCTGGCCGATGTGTGGATGGCTTCAAATGCATCGGATTTGAATTTGGCTGGCTGGGCAGATTTAGAAATTATCCGTAAATAATATTCACTTGCAACTTGATCTTCCTAAACGCCATCACAGCGGCGGCCAGATGATTGAGTGCAACGAAGCTTCGGTGCAGTTTTTC
>JAYVJQ010000183.1:0-4285 GCA_043769055.1 Allobrachymonas sp. | reverse complement strand
TTTGAGCAGGCTCAGAAGCTGCTCCAACATGGCAGGCGATCCTGCTGCTAAACATTGGCTCTGCAAAACGGGCAATTCATCCAGCGCCACGATCTGTGCGCCAGCTTCTTGCAGCAACACCATGCCTGCCGCTGCATCCCACGACTGCATCCCGCGCTCCCAAAAAGCATCGGCCCGGCCAGCCGCCACATAGGCCAACTCCAGCGCCATCGAACCAGAGCGGCGCACTTGGCCTGCGCTGCGCAACACGATTTCCAGCTCGCGCAGATAGGGCTGCATGAGCAGCGACAAGGGCTTAGGAAACACGGTGGCCACCGTCGCCTTCAAAGGCTCGCTCACACTGGCGCAGTGCAAGCGCTGCAAGCCTCTGCGGCTTTGCAGCCATGCGCCCTGCCCTTGGCATGCATAAAACATTTCTTGGCGATTTGGGTCATGAACCACACCCAGCACTGGCTGCCCCTCAATTGCCAATGCAATCGACATGCTCCATTGCGGATAGCCACGTGCGAAATTTGCCGTGCCATCGATAGGATCAACAATCCAAGTGGGTGCATCGGTCAATGCCCCTCCCGTTTCCTCGCCTAAAAATTGCGAACCCGGCAAGGCTTTGAGCAACATGGCTTTCAGTTCATTTTCAGCCCACAGATCAATTTGAGTGGCCACATCGCCAGCAGATTTCTCTTTGACTTGCAAGACCATTGAATCGCCACTTCTTAACCAGATTTCATACCCAATATGGCCTATAGCCGGCATAATATCTGCGCAGAGTGCTACTAAATTCATAGTGAATAACCAATCCGTCGTGTACTCATCGCTTGCTGATCAAGCTCACATAGTCATGGTTTTGCGTGCTCACGGTCGAGATGCGAAACTCCACAGGTCGCTCGCCAAAGGTGGTGGCGATGCGATGCACCTCCAGCACGGGCGTGCCTGCGCGCAAGCCCAGCACGCGCCCAATCTCGCTGCTCACCGCAGTTGCCCGAACTCGCTCCTGCGCGCGAATGACACTGATACCATGGTCAGTTTGGTACAGGTTGTAGATCGTATTGGGGCGTTCTTGGAAGCGTTTTTCTGTGAGCCCTTTGAACATCGCTTGGGCCAGCACGATGCGATCATGCACCACCGTTTTGCCGTTCAAATTCAGTGAATTGTCAATGCGCCAAACTGCATCACTGACGCGCAGACGCAAGGCGAAGGCCTCAGATTCTGTGGCCTTGCCGGTGCTAAAACCAAGGTTGTCCACGACCGGATATTCACGTTCTGGTATCACACGCGAATCCAGTACATCGGGTCGCGCTTCGATATGGAAAAACTGAAACATGAAGCGATCTTGGCTGTGCATCGCCACGAAAGTACCCTTGCCCTGACGCCGCACCAAGATATGCTCATGCACCAGCTCATCCACCGCTTTGCGCAGCGTGCCAATGCTCACTTGCAAAGCCTCAGAGATTTGCGCTTCGTTGGGCAATGTCTCGCCCGGGCCGAGTTGCCCTGATTCCAACAAGCGAAGCAGCGCGCTTTTGACTTGCCGATACAGCGGTGTCGCGCCAGCGCCCCCCTCCACAATCGGCTGGAGCATTTTCGCCACCTCTGGCGCATCAAGGCGCGTGCTGTAGCGCGGAATAGGGTTGCGGCGGGTGCGTGATGAATCAGTCATGGCAATTCGAACGTGTATGAAATACAAGCAAGAACACTGAGCTGATTGCTCAGTGAGGAATTCGAATTGTAGATAACATTTTTTAAGTCATCCAATTCATTTATATGACTCGATTGACACACTGAATTCCTTGCGTACACTTCGCATCCACGAGAGAATTTTCTTTCGTCAATTTTTTCTGTTTACTCACACGGAGCAACAATGAACCATTACGTATTGCACGATGCCAAAGACACGGTCGCCGTGATCGTGGTTGAAGGCGTGACAGCCGGTATGACTTTGAACGGCTGGATCATGGACGAAGACAAAGCCACCAGCATGGTCGCCTTGCAAGACATTCCCATCGGCCACAAAATCGCCCTCAAAGACATGAAGGTCGGCGACACCGTGTGGAAATACGGCATCGACATGGGCAAGGTCATCGCGGATGCCAAGGCCGGTCAGCATGCCCACGTTCACAATATCAAAACAAAGCGCTGGTAAATCGCCGAGAAAAAAATACAAGTAACGCAGAAAGCACAGAAAAAGCACAGAAGACACAGAAGAAGAAAACCAGAATTATTTCTGTGTCTTCTGTGGAATTTCTGTGTTTTCTGTGTTCCTCTGAATCTCTCCCAATCATCATTTTTGAAGCAGATACATCATGTCAGTCATCGATCAAAACACCACTTTCCTCGGATATCGCCGCGAAAACGGCCGCGTTGGCGTGCGCAATCACGTCGTTATTTTGCCGCTGGACGATTTGTCCAATGCTTCTGCCGAAGCCGTGGCACACAACATCAAGGGCACGATGGCGATTCCCCATCCGTATGGCCGCTTGCAATTTGGCGCAGATTTGGATTTGCACTTTCGCACCCTAATTGGCGCTGGCTCGAATCCCAATGTGGCCGCTGTGGTCGTGATTGGTATTGAAGACGGCTGGACGAAAAAAGTGGTTGATGGCATTGCCAAAACCGGCAAACCCGTGATTGGCTTTGGCATTGAAGGCCACGGCGATCACGAGACGATCATGAAAGCTTCCAAGGTGGCGCGCGAGTATGTGCAGTGGGCCAGCGAGAAGCAGCGCGAGGTTTGCCCGATCTCCGATTTGTGGGTCTCCACCAAATGCGGCGAGTCAGACACCACCAGCGGCTGCGGCGCGAATCCCACCGTGGGCAATGCGTTTGATAAGCTGCACCCACTGGGCAATTACTTGTGCTTTGGCGAGACGAGCGAGATCACCGGCGGCGAAAAAATCGTCGCTGCACGCTGCAAAACGCCCGAGATCGCCGATCAGTTCATGTTCATGTTCAACCGCTACCAAGACATGATCAATCGCCACAAGACAACCGATTTGTCCGAGAGCCAGCCCACCAAGGGCAACATCGCTGGCGGCCTGACCACCATCGAAGAAAAAGCGCTGGGCAACATCCAAAAAATCGGCAAGAAATGCACAGTGGACGGTGTGATCGACAAAGCTGAAGTGCCCACACACCCCGGCCTGTGGTTCATGGATTCATCTTCTGCTGCAGCTGAAATGGTCACGCTCTGCGCAGCTTCGGGCTACGCCGTGCACTTCTTCCCCACAGGCCAAGGCAACGTGATCGGCAATGCCATCGTGCCCGTGATCAAGATTTGCGCCAACCCGCGCACCGTGCGCCTGATGAGCGAGCACATTGATGTGGACACTTCTGGCCTGTTGCAACGCGAGATTGACCTCGATCAAGCCGGCGACAAGCTGCTCGAATCGATGCTGCGCACAGCCAATGGCCGCTTGACAGCAGCCGAAGCGCTGGGGCATCGTGAGTTTGTGATGACCCGCTTGTTCGAATCGGCTTAACTCAATAGACGACATCATAGAAGTAACGCAGAAAGCACAGAAATCGCACAGAATTCACAGAAGAAGCACCAGAAAAAATTCTGTGTTTTCTGTGTAATTTCTGTGCTTTCTGTGTTCCGCATTTTGTTTTTAAATCCCTATGAAAATTATCATCACCGAATTCATGGACGAGCGCGCTGTCGAGCAGCTTGCCGCACACCACGATGTGGTCTACGACCCCAAGCTGGTAGACAAACCTGCGGAGCTTCAGGCAGCCGCCGCCACATGCCAAGCCATCATCGTGCGCAACCGCACTCAGGTGCGCGGCGAGTTGCTGGCAGCTTTATCCCAGTGCAAAGTCGTCGGTCGCTTAGGGGTAGGCTTAGACAATATTGACGTGCCGGGCTGCGAGGCCAAGGGCATGCAGGTGATTCCTGCCACGGGCGCGAATGCATTGTCTGTCGCTGAATACGTGATCGCCAGCACCATGCTCTTGCTGCGTGGCGCATTTGCCGCCACCGACGACGTGGTGGCAGGCCGTTGGCCGCGCAATGCGCTGTCCAATGGGCGCGAAACGGCGGGCAAAACACTGGGCATCATTGGTTTTGGTGGCATTGGCCAACTGACCGGCAAGCTCGCCAAAGCGCTGGGTATGAACGTGATCGCCTATGACCCGGTGATGAAACCTGATGCCCCCGCCTTTGCGCAAATCGGCGCGAAGGCCGCAACGCTGGATGAAGTGATTTCGCAAGCTGATGTGGTGACGCTGCATGTTCCCTTAGTGGATGGCACGCGCGGCCTGTTCAATGCGCAGTGCATCGCCAGCATGA
>JAYVJQ010000182.1:0-2809 GCA_043769055.1 Allobrachymonas sp. | reverse complement strand
TCTGAGCGGTGTGCTCAAGGTCGAAATGCGAGACCACACGGCCCTGTTGAAGGCCGGCGAAATGTACGTCGTTCCTAAGGGTGTCGAGCATCGAACGGTCGCTGAAGAAGAAGCTCACTTGCTCCTCATTGAGCCTACGGGTACTCCGAACACAGGTAATGTCAACACAGCGGCGGCACGTACAGCGGCGTAGCAATAGCGGGGCATGCCTGTTAGCTCGGCGGGAAAAACTTTTCTGTAGCCTGAGCGTGTTCGTCCGCCGCCAATGTGATCGGGTGGAGCATAGCAAGACTGTAGTACACCGAAATTTAAAGCAAAACAAGCAGTTAGCCGGCATAAAACCTGCGCAGAGTGCTATGCAATATATAGCAAATCAATTCCCCAGAGGATTGAAAATCTTCAGCTGCGGGTAACGACTGAAGTCTCGATCCACTGTCCACAGCTGCGTGACTGAGTTTTCTATGCACACGGCGGCAATGCGTGCGTCGTGATACTGACCGCCGCGCAATTGACCTTGAGCGGCGATCTCTTTCAGCGTAGGCCAGAAGCGCAAGCCGCTGTGCAAAATGCTGCCGCTGGGGGATTCCAGCCATGCATCGATTTGCGCCAAGGCTTGAGACACAGGCGTGGGTTGTTGGTAAATCTTCGGATGCGTGACGATGTTCAAAAACTCGCTGATGCAAGGATTGGGAATGCCCCACGCACCATGGCCTTGCATGAGCGCGAGAGCTTGAGCGTAGGCTCGGGCATGATGCGGCGAATCCATGCGGTGCGCGTGAACCAAGAAATTGGTGTCCAGCGCAATCATGAGGGGCTCGCTGGATGATGTTTCAAGTTCATGCCTTCAACGAGGTGCTGCGTTTCTAAATCGCGCCATTCCCCAGCTTCAGGCCACACGGCTTGCTGGCCATCAAAGCGCACATCGCGCAGTTTGAAGCTGTTTGCAGCGCCTTGCTTGCGCTGCGCCATCACCATGCGCAGCCCGTCTTCTACCAAGGCGCGCAGCGTGGTTTTTTGCTCATAGGCCAATGCTTTGGCTTCGCGAAACAAGGGGTCGGCAAGATCAAGCGTGGTTTTCATATGGCTACCCATATTAATGAATATGGGTGCATTGTAATCTACGAGACTGGCGTTTGAAAATACCTGATTTCATGGAACTTTTAGGCAGGTAGCCGGTATGGTGGTCGCAATAGGAATAGTCGGCTCGCACCTCGCGCAGATACATTGCTGGAGCGCTGCGATAGTTTGCATCAACACTATGATTTGCACGCCACCCCACAAGCGAGCGCGAATGGCCGCACCGCCCATTTCTATCACTCGCACCATACCCTGCGGTTTGGCTGGCGCTTGTGCGCTATCGTTCAATCAATGCTTGAATTCAATAAACTACTTCAGGCTGTTCGTGGCAAATTGCTTTACAACTCCGATGCGATGAGTTGCGCCAAGAGCTTCCGCACAATGTCTGGATCTAGCTCTTCGCCCAAAGCTAGGCCAAACCCATCCGTCAAAGGGAAACCCAAAAGGCAGTACCTTTCAGTAAATTCTCATGCCAACTGTTGAAACTCAGAACACCAAACAACCCACAGGGTGGTGGATGAATACGAGCAGGATGCTGAAAAGTTTTTGTAGGTTGAGCGCGGCCGACAAAGGCAATCACGCTACAAAAGATCAGCAGCTCGGCGGGAAAAACTTTTCTGCAGCCTGAGCGTGTTCGTCCGCCGCCAACGTGAGCGAGTGGTTCGTAAAAACACCCTAGAACACTAAAATTTAAAGCAAAATTGGCATATAGCCGGCATAGAATATGCGCAGAGTGCTATTACTATGATAGTGATTTGAAATAGGAAGCTGTATGTCATTCGTCACGCCCGTCACCCTCGAAGATCGCGGTATTCGCTTAGAGCCTCTTGCGCTCTCGCATGAGGCGGGCCTGCGCGAAGCTGCTGCGGATGGCGAACTTTGGAATATTCGCGTGACTTCTGTGCCTGAGCCGGAGAATACGCGAAAGTACATTGAAGATGCACTCAAAATGCGCGATGAGGGCAATCGTTTTGCCTTCTGCGTGATGGAGGAAGCCACAGGGCGCGTGCTGGGCTCATCGAGTTATCACGATATTTTGCCTGCGGTCAAACGGCTGGAAATTGGCTACACATGGTATGCGCAGAGCATGCAGCGCTCGCATGTGAACAGCACTTGCAAACTCTTGCTGATGACGCATGCTTTTGAGACGCTGCAATGCAAAACTGTGGGCTGGCGCACGGACAATTTCAACTTTCGCAGCCAAGCGGCGATTGAGCGTTTGGGTGCGCGCAAAGACGGCATCATTCGCGGCCACGCGCTGCGGCGCGATGGCACGGTGCGCGATACGGTGATGTACAGCATAACGGCGGGGGAGTGGCCGGAGGCGAAGGCACAGCTCATTTATCAACTCAGCAAGCCTCGCTGATGACGAAGAGGCATCAATTGCAGTCACTTTTAGCTCTGCAAGTTTTGCATTAAACGCCGACAATCTCTGCATGACTACAACCTCCGAAAAAATCCCGATGCACCAAGTCTTGCTGGCTGGCGCAATGATTGTGACGCTCTCGATGGGCATTCGACATGGCTTTGGGCTGTGGCTACAGCCGATCACGCAGGCGCATGGGTGGATGCGGGAGAACTTTGCTTTTGCTCTTGCCGTGCAAAACCTCTCGTGGGGATTTTTTGGCATTTTTGCCGGTATGGCGGCGGATAAATTTGGTGCGTTTCGCGTGTTGATTGGCGGCGCGATGTTGTATGCGCTGGGCTTGGCGGGCATGGCGCTGACCACCAC
>JAYVJQ010000181.1:0-3571 GCA_043769055.1 Allobrachymonas sp. | reverse complement strand
CTTTTTCGCGCATCGCATGGTGGCCGGGTGGGCGAATCGCGCAAAAAGCATTGGATAGCTTGCCATCAATGACCGCATCAGTTGCCGCAATGGCTGCACCCGTAGCACGCAAAGCCGCATCCCAACTGTAGGCATTCATGGCCGTATCAGGATCAATATAGAAATGACTCGGGCCGCCGGCCATTTGCTCGGCTTCTAAGCGCTGCTGCAAGCCTTGCACGGCAGCAATGTACATGCGGCTGTGGGCTAATTCCAAGTCAGCTGGGCTAGCCAAGGGAACTTCGGGTTGCACCAGCACATCAAGCAGGCCAGTGGCCAGCAAATGATCGGCGATGGCATCGAGGCGCTCGGGACATTCGGGGTGACCTTCGCCCATTTCGTGCAGGCGACAATCAGGGTGCGCGAAATATCCCGTGCTCATACTGGCCGCCACAAAATCAGGTATCGTTTACACATGAATTCCAACAACATCAACGATTTATTGACTCGCCTTTTGGCACAGCTTAACACGGTGATTGTGGGCAAACCCACCCAGGTGCGCGATTGCGTGGCCTGCCTGCTCTCAGGCGGGCATTTGCTGATTGAAGATGTGCCCGGCGTGGGCAAAACCACGCTGGCGCATGCACTGTCGCGCAGCTTTGGCCTGAAATTCTCGCGCGTGCAATTCACCGCCGATTTGATGCCCAGCGATTTAACTGGCGTGTCGATCTACGAGCGGGGCGCGGAGCGCTTTGTGTTTCATGCAGGCCCCGTGTTTGCCCAAGTGCTTCTGGCCGATGAAATCAACCGCGCCAGCCCTAAAACGCAATCATCTCTGCTGGAGGCGATGGAAGAAAAGCAAGTGACCGTGGAGGGCGAAACTCGCCCCCTGCCCCAGCCTTTCTTCGTGATAGCCACACAGAACCCCCATGACCAACTGGGCACATACGCCCTGCCTGAGAGTCAGCTCGATCGCTTTTTGATGCGCATTAGCTTGGGCTACCCAGACCGCGCAAGTGAGCGCGTGCTACTCGCTGGCACAGGCCGCCAAGGGATGGTCGAGCAGCTCGCTGCTGTGCTCACACCGCAAGATTTGCAAGACTTGCAAGCTGCCGTGCAAAGCGTACAAACCGCTGAGCCACTGCTCAATTACGTGCAAGATTTGATTGCTGCCACACGCTCCGGTCAATGGTTTTTGCAAGGTCTATCCCCCCGAGCAGGCATTGCGCTGCTCCGCGCCTCCAAAGCCCAAGCTTTACTCGCAGGGCGCGATTATGTCGCCCCTGATGATGTGCAAGCCATCCTGCCGCAAACCATTGCCCACCGCTTGATTCCGGTAGCCGATGCTGGGCGCGGCTCGGTGGAGCAAGTGCGCGCGATGATCGCGGCGGTGGCGTTACCGTGATTTCTATGCCGAAATTCAACTCGCATGCCGCCGCTGCTCAAGTCAATCTGGCTACGAAGTGTTGGTGTTTACTTTTCATCTGTGCGTTGCTAAACGCATGTAGCACAGTGCCTGCGCCAGAGCATCAGGCTCAGCTTGATGCTCAAAGTCAAAACATAGCTGAAGAATTGCGAATGAAATGGCATCTGCATCCACTCTTGCAGGCGTATCAAAGCAATCTTGATCAAACGCGCATGCCTAGTGATGCAAAGCCGTTGACCGGACATGTGTTCGTCATTGTTCCAGGTTGGCTGCACTTGAGCCAACCCGACACAGGTGCTGACTTGGCACGTCAGCGCGCATCCCTACTTGCGCTAGGGGCAAGTGTATATTTAGCGAACGTTCAAGAGAATGCGAGTATTGAAGACAATGCAGATCGCGTCTTTCGGGACTTGACTCAACTTGCTCAATCGCATGATTCAATCATTGTTCTGAGTGCCAGTAAAGGGGGCCCCGAAGCGGCGCTCGCGCTAACTGAGCTGGGGAAAAATCAGTATGCACTCTGGGCGCACAAGGTGAAAGCTTGGGTCAACATCGGCGGTACTTTACGCGGCACAGCTTTGGCTGACCATGCGTTGGATTGGCGTGTGTGTTGGTTGGTATCGAGCATTGTTGTGCCAGGTGGTTCAATGGAAGGGATTCGTAGCCTGTCGCCGAGACGCTCCATCGCTCGATATGCTTCGATCAACATTCCGCCTCATGTGCAAGTGGTCAATTTATTGGGAATTGCCAAAGCGCAGGAAATCAGTGCAAGAGGAAAAGATGGCTACGCCATGCTCAGTTCCTTAGGTCCCAATGACGGCATCACGCTGCTGCGAGATGCCATTTATGAAGCTGCGCCCACGATCGTCCTGCGTGGCGCAGACCATTACTTTTTACTGCCCGATTTAGATCTACACACCGTGGCATTGGCCATCGGCTTGGTGCAAACTCTCAGAGCCAAAGACTTGCCATGATCCGCGCCCTTCGCAAACGATTTTGGAGCTGGTGGCAATCGCGGCTGCCTTTGAGCGACACCCACACACTCACGCAGCGTAATGTGTACATCTTGCCCACGCGCGCAGGCTGGATGCTGGCAATGACTTTGCTGGTGCTCTTGATTGCATCGATCAACTACCAGCTTAATTTGGGCTATTTGCTGACCTTTATGCTGGCAGGCGCGGCGGTGGTGGGCATGCATGTGACGCATGGCAATCTGCGTGGTATGACTATGAATTTAATAGCAGGCCGTGCAGATTCCAAGCCGGGTAGTGGCAGTTTTCATTCAATATTTGCAGGTTCTATTGCACAAATCGAGGTGCGTCTGTCGCACGCACGCAAGAGCCAGCGGCCTAGCATTGGCTTGGCGCTACTTGACGATGCCCATGTCCCCCACTGGGCATGGGCCGATGTGCCTGCGCAGGGTTCGAGCACGGTGAATGTGGCTTTTAAAGCGCAAAAGCGCGGCTTGCATCGCGTCCCCAGTTTGCAGGCCGAGACGCGCTACCCGCTGGGCACGTTTCGCGTGTGGACGGTGTGGCGGCCCAAATCAGAAGTGCTGGTCTATCCAGCACCAGAACAGCATGCGCCACCCTTGCCACCGGGCGAGCCGCGCTCGGGCGGCGGCGGTGCCGCAAAAGTGCAAAACACGGGCGAGTTTGATGGCGTGCGGGCCTATCGCAGGGGCGATCCTTTGAAACTCGTGGTCTGGAAAAAAGCCGCCAAATCCGATGAGCTGGTCAGCCGCGACAGCTCAGATGCGCAGCGCTATGAGCTGTGGCTCGATTACGCCGCTTGCGCTACCACCGAGCATGAAGCCAAGCTCAGCCGCCTGACTGCTTGGGTCATCGCTGCAGACAAACTGGGCAGCAACTTCGGCCTGCGCTTGCCTAGCCGCGAGATCAAACCCGCCAGCGGCGAAGCACACAAACGCGCTTGTTTGGAGGCACTTGCGTTATGCTGAGACTCATCGACAAGCTGCGCCATTTGCCACGTGATGCGCGCGACACGCTGTTTTTACTCGCCGTCATCGCTTGGGTGATCTTGCCTCAGGTGCAGCAATTGCCACTTTGGTGCAGCGGCTTGGCTGCTGTGGTGTTGATCTGGCGGGCGCGGATTGCGTGGTTGGGCAAAAGTTTGCCGTCCAAATGGTGGCTGCTGGGCTTGCTG
>JAYVJQ010000180.1:0-3376 GCA_043769055.1 Allobrachymonas sp. | reverse complement strand
ACCGCCATGCCCTGAGAGGGCAGTTTGCCAAGCAAGCCAATGAGCTCTTCTCTTACAACACGCTTCAATGCGGGCGAGGTCGCGCTCGGAAATTGTTCGCGCGAAAAACTGGTTGCCAAACGGAGCACAAGACAGGCGACGGGCAAATGGGGTTCGAGTTCGCTGGACACGGCGTAAATCTGGCGCTTGATAGTGTTGCGGGTGACGGCGCGTTTGGCCCAGCGCTTTGGGCAGATCACACCGATCATTGGTCGAGTTGGGGCTGTCTTGGGCTCTGGCTCTATGATGCTCAACGGCACCATGTGCAAAACAAAATGCGCACTACGCCACGTGCCTGCTGGCTGCGCTTTTTTGTGTTTGCTCGCATCCAGCACGGCAGCAAACTGCTCGGCGGTTTTCAGGCGAGGAAGCAAAGCAGCGTCAGTCGAGGCTTATCTGACTTTAGACAGCCAAGCGTTTGCGGCCTTTAGCGCGACGTGCATTGATCACTGCGCGACCGCCTTTGGTTTTCATGCGCACGAGGAAACCGTGGGTACGGGCGCGGCGGGTTTTAGAGGGTTGGTAAGTACGTTTCATGATTCGTGCGTCCTGAGCAGGGCTAATGGAGGGCGATGCTTTGGCTTGTTGACTCTCAGCAGATGCCATGAGTTACTCAAAGCGTAACCTACGATTATCGCAGATTTCACAGCGTTGTTGCTGCTTTAAACACCTCTCTCACCGCCATTTTCACGGTCTGACAAGCATTTGCTTGCGATATCGCGTGTGCTTTCACAAGTTCACATCCTTCTTAAGCACGAAAGATAGGGATGCGCTTGTGTTGGGCGCGTCGTTAGCGCACACTTATCTCATCGCGCTGTGTATGTTTTTGTAAACGCCCCTGTGGATAACTGGAATTTCTGCCTACAATATGTGTTGTGATAGCAAGGTTTATCCACAATTATTTTAAGAAATTTTGAGTTGCAAGAATGACCGAAGGGCAAGCCTTTTTATCACCTGCTGTATCCGCTGAGCGCGCTCGCAATGAGCATGATCTGATGCTGGGCGGCGAATCGATAGTGCGGCGCGCTATGCTTTTAGAGGCCGCGCAACTTTGGCCGCTATGCCTTGCGGCGCTTGCACAAGACCTGCCTGAGCAGCAATACATCACTTGGATCAAGCCCTTGTCTGCGGCAGTCAGCAGCGATTTATCAAAGCTCACCGTCTTGGTGGCCAATCGTTTCAAGCTCGATTGGGTGCGCGCTCAATATGCCAGCAAAATTGCAGCATGCGCCGAGCGAATTTGCCGTGAAGCGACGGGGCAAGGTATTAGCTTAGAGTTAGCGCTGGCTCCTCGCGATTCTCAGGCTAGGACTGTCTCGTCCCCGACATCTGCCCTTTCATATCCCTCGGCTGCTGGCTTAACGCAAACCATCAGCGGCATCTATTCACCCAGTCCAACGGCGACTTTGTTGACTGAGGACGAGGCCGCTGGCGGCTTTAAATCGCGCATCAACACAGCGCTCAGTTTTGACACCTTGGTCGAAGGCTCAGCCAACCGAATGGCTCGTGCTGCGGCCATGCACATCTCTAATAATCTTGGGGCGCTTTATAACCCCTTGTTTATCTACGGCGGCGTAGGTCTAGGCAAAACACATTTACTACATGCTGTAGGCAACCAATTGCTGGCCAACAAACCCAGCGCGAAGGTCTTGTATATTCACGCCGAGCAATTCGTATCCGATGTGGTGCGCGCTTATCAGCGCAAGACTTTTGATGAATTCAAGGCGCGTTATCACCAGCTTGATTTACTGCTGATTGATGATGTGCAATTCTTTGCCAACAAAGACCGCACGCAAGAAGAATTTTTCAATGCTTTTGAAGCGCTGTTGGCCAAAAAGAGCCATATTGTGATGACGTCCGACACTTATCCCAAGGGTTTAACGGATATGCACGAACGCCTCGTCTCGCGTTTTGATTCAGGCTTGTCTGTGGCCATCGAGCCACCAGAGCTAGAAATGCGCGTAGCAATTCTGATCAACAAAGCTATTTCCGAGGGCTCTTCCATGCCCGAAGAAGTGGCTTTCTTCGTAGCAAAGAACGTACGCTCTAACGTGCGTGAGTTAGAAGGCGCTCTGCGCAAAATTTTGGCTTATTCGCGCTTTAATCAAAAAGAAGTCTCCATTCCTCTGGCGCGCGAAGCGCTTCGCGATTTGCTGTCGATCCAAAACCGCCAAATCGGCGTAGAAAACATCCAGAAAACCGTGGCGGATTTTTACAAAATCAAAGTGGCGGATATGTATTCCAAAAAGCGCCCAGCTTCAATTGCCCGGCCGCGCCAGATCGCCATGTATTTGGCCAAAGAGCTCACGCAAAAGAGCCTGCCGGAGATTGGCGAGCTCTTTGGCGGGCGGGATCACACCACCGTGCTGCACGCTGTGCGGAAAATTAGTACGGAGCGTCAACAGTTAACTGAGCTCAACCAGCAATTGCACGTGCTCGAACAAACCCTGAAGGGCTAAACCACATCGCTTACGATTTTTTCATTAAAACCAGTGGTTTGCCGGCAAATATATTGCGCACCATGCTATCAATTTAGGACTTTTCAGGCGAAAATGACTTATGTTTGCAGTACCTTTTTTATTCGTTGGATAAAGCTGGGGATAGTTGTCGAACAAGTCACCAGTTATGCACAGGACGCGCCTAATTCCAAATGTTATTCATGCTGACCCGCTACTTAAAAGCATACCTGCACACAGACTTCTCTACGCGCTAAACCTATGATTTTTCAGGCGAAAATACGCTTATCCACACAAAAGCATCGCCCTTACTACTACTACTATCTTTATTAATTGATTTAAAGAACAAGAGGCTGAACAACATGATCGTACTCAAGGCAACCCAAGACAAGCTGCTCTCACTTTTACAATCAGTTTGCGGTATCGTGGAGCGTCGGCACACGCTTCCTATCCTTGCCAACGTGCTCTTGCGCAAGACTGGCGAAACCATGCAGCTCACCACCAGTGACTTGGAAATCCAGATTCGTACATCAGCGGCTATGGATGGCGATACGGGCAATTTCTCCACGACCGTAGGCGCGCGCAAGTTGATTGATATCTTGCGCACGATGCCTGCTGATCAAACCGTGTCACTTGAATCGAGCGCAAGCAAGTTGATTCTCAAAGGCGGAAAAAGCAAATTTACTTTACAGACATTAGCTGCCGAAGACTTCCCGCTTGTTCAAGAAGCAGCTAACTTTGGCACCGCTTTTTCAGTGCCGCAGAAAACATTGAAGAATCTCCTCGCACAAGTATCGTTTGCCATGGCTGTACATGACATTCGCTACTATTTGAACGGCATTCTGTTTGTTGCCGAAGGCAAACAGCTCGCCATCGTCGCC
>JAYVJQ010000179.1:0-2714 GCA_043769055.1 Allobrachymonas sp. | reverse complement strand
TCCACCACTTGGGTGTCAAGGTGGGAGCAAAAGGGGCAGCGCATGGCCTATTTTACGGTATTTTATAAGCAAAATTGGCCTCTAGCCGGCATAGAATATGCGTAGTTTGCTATGGATTTAGTAGTGGATTGATTCTCTATTCTGCTTGAACAACAGGCTTTCGCCCTCACCCCAACCCTCTCCCGCAGTGAGAGGGAGTCAGACACCTGACCCTCTGCTAGGAAGGAGAGGGAGCCAGATGCATTCGAGGGGGCGATCAGCCGTAAACCGGGAATCGGCTGGTCAGCGCCACGACTTTAGCGCGCACGGCTTCGATATTGGCTGCATCGCGCGGGTTGTCCAGCACATCGGCAATCAAATGAGCGGTAGCTCGGGCTTCCTCATCTTTGAAGCCGCGGGTGGTCATGGCGGGGGTGCCGATGCGCACGCCGCTGGTGACCATGGGTTTTTCAGGGTCGTTGGGGATGCCATTTTTGTTGATGGTCATGTAGGCATCGCCCAAAATGGCCTCAGCTTCTTTGCCGGTGATGTTTTTGTTGCGCAGATCAACCAGCATCACATGACTTTCGGTGCGCCCACTGACAATGCGCAGGCCGCGCTGCACGAGGGTTTCAGCCACGATTTGGGCGTTTTTGACGACTTGCTGCTGATAGACCTTGAAGCTGGGCTCCAAAGCTTCTTTGAAGGCAATCGCTTTGGCCGCGATGACGTGCATCAGCGGGCCGCCTTGCAAGCCGGGGAAGACGGCGCTGTTAATCGCCTTTTCGTGCTCGGCCTTCATCAAAATAATGCCGCCACGCGGGCCGCGCAGGCTTTTATGAGTGGTGGAGGTGACCACATCGGCATGCGGAATCGGGCTGGGGTACACGCCGCCGGCGATCAAGCCAGCGTAATGCGCCATATCAACCATGAAAATCGCACCAACCGCTTTGGCAACTTGAGCGAAGCGTTCAAAATCGATAGCAAGAGAATAAGCACTAGCGCCGGCAATGATGAGTTTGGGCTTCTTCTCAATCGCCAAGCGCTCCATCGCGTCGTAATCAATCTCTTCTTTGGCGTTCAGGCCGTAGGAGACGACGTTGAACCATTTGCCACTCATATTAAGAGGCATGCCGTGCGTGAGATGCCCGCCTTCGGCCAAGCTCATACCCATGATGGTGTCGCCAGGCTTCAGAAATGCGAGGAAAACGGCTTGGTTGGCAGAAGCGCCGCAATGCGGTTGCACATTGGCGCAGTCTGCACCGAACAGTTGCTTGACGCGGTTAATCGCCAGCGTTTCGGCCACATCGACGTTGATGCAACCACCGTAGTAGCGCTTGCCGGGGTAGCCTTCGGCGTACTTATTGGTGAGCTGCGTGCCTTGCGCCGCCATGACGGCGGGGGAGGCGTAGTTTTCGCTGGCGATTAGCTCGATGTGGTGCTCTTGGCGCACGTTCTCGGCTTGAATGGCGGCAAACAGCTCGGGGTCGGTTTGTTCGATGAGGATGGATCGGTTGAACATGGTTGGCAGTCCTGAGGAGGTCAGTGATCCCGCGCATTCAAGCGAGTTGAGAGGCGGGCTGCCCAGGCGAACGGCTGAACGCTAATATCTCGATGAGACTTTTCAATATCAGCGGTGCGCTTCCTAGTGGTATCCCACGTCAGTCAAGAATTGACCTATCGCCAGTCGCGCACGGTGTAAGTTTACCATCGCCTTGAAACGCAAAAAGCCGGATCGCTCCGGCTTTTTGCTTTGATATAGCACACGCTTTACAGCACAGCCACTTTCTCAGGATCGGCCACGGGAGCAGGCGCTGGCGCAACGGCCGGTACGGTGCCGGGAGCAGCGGGTGTGATCAGTGGCACATTGCCGCCGCCAGCCACTAGGCGCAGGCGAACTTGCTCGGCCAACACTTTGGAGGTGTAGCCGCCCTCGGTGGCATCGCTGGTGGCACCCACGTATTGACGCAGGCCACCTTCGACTGAGCCCGCGCGTTTGATGCACTCTTGCAGCACTTTGACACCCACGCGCAGATTCGTCACCGGGTCAAAAGCAGCCAAATTGCCGCCAAAGCCTTCGTACTTATCGGTGTGGATCTTGGTCATCACCTGCATCAAGCCTTGCGCGCCCACGGGGCTTTGGGCAAAGGGGTTAAAGCTCGATTCAACGGCCATGATGGCCAAAATCAAGGTCGGATCGAGCTTGGTTTTGTTGCCAATCTCATAGGCCTCAGCCACCAAAGCGCCAATCGGCTCAGGGGCGACCTTGTACTTCTTGGCCAACCAAAAAGCCACTGCTGCTTGCTGCTTGGGCAGATCTTTGGGATTGGTCGCAGTGGCGCGGTCAATCGCATCGGGCTCTACCTGCATACCCACGGTCACGGTTTGGCGCTCTTGCAGCCAGCCGAGCAGGGCATTTTCGCCTTGGTTGCGCAGCTCAGGCTGGAACGCCAAGGCACCCAGCACCAAAGCCGCCACCATACCCACGATGGCCAAGCCATTGTGGGCTATTTCAAAACAGCCCTGCGCCACGTCTTGCGTGAACACTTTGAGGCCATTACTCATCTTCTTGATCGCTGTCATCAGCAATTCCTTTCCTTGCGCGAGTGGTGTGCCTGATCGTTTGAGCCAAGTCTTTCCTTCGAAAGCCAGCTCTTAGCCCAGACGCTACTCGTTTTGATTGGACATGTGTTACTGGGTGGGCAATCTGCTGGCTCTTCATGGCCTTGCAGTTC